>DAIOXG010000014.1:0-18313 GCA_036758085.1 Prevotella sp.
TGCGCCCATTTGCTCTGTCAGATGATTCGGCACTACGAACATCGACTTATTGCATAAGCCGAGCCTTTTGCTTTCCATCGCCGAAGCGACCATTTCAAAGGTTTTGCCTGCGCCGACCTGATGTGCAAGGAGAGTATTCCCGCCGTAAATCGTATGAGCTATTGCGTTCACCTGATGTTCACGCAGTGCTATTTCGGGTGACATTCCCGAAAAAGTGAGATGACTGCCGTCATACTCACGGGGACGAGTGCTGTTGAACTTTTCATTGTACAGCTTCACGAGCGTTTCACGGCGTTCCGGGTCTTTGAAAATCCAGTCCTTGAAAGCCGACTTTATCGCTTCCTGTTTCTGCTGTGCGAGGGTCGTTTCCTTTTGGTTGAGTACAGATTTGAACGTTCCGTCAGGATTTTCAACTCTGTCATAAACCCTTACGTCCCGCAAGTTCAACGTGTCCTCGAAAATGCTGTAAGCGTTCTTTCTGGGTGTTCCATAGGTCATATCGACCATAACGTTATTTCTGTCCTCGCTCTTACCCTTTATATGCCATTCAGATGTGAATTTTGAAAATTCCACATCAATGTCACGCTGACTGTAAAACGGAGTATGAAGAAGCTCGAACATAAACTGCTTGATATACTTCGGCTCGACCCAAGTTGCGCCCAGACGGACGTCTATTTCGTGAGCTTGCAGCGGCTTCGGCTGAACTGCGGTCAGGGCTTCGACGTTTACGGCATATTCGGGGTGTATATACGCCTTCATATCTGCAATGCTGAGTTTTTCACGAACATTTCCCGATAAATACTCGTCTGCGGGAAGATATTTCGGAACGCTGCTGCTTTCATCGGTGTACATAGGATTGAGGAAGATAGCCCCCTTGAGGTCATTGTACAGCTGTTCTTCGGTTTTGCCAGTAAGCTGCTGCATAAACGGCATATCCACTGCTGCCTTTTCTCCGATAGATACCGTCAGGGCTTCGGAAGCCGTGTCAACGCTTGTTACCTGTGTGCGCTGCTTTATGGTGCGCTTGGTGAACATATCTGCTTTGCGCTGTAGCTTCCCGTCCTCATCGAGTATTTCAAGCGAGGACAGCAGATGATATGAATTATCATCTCGGAACGCTTTTTCATTTGTGGGACTGTTGATTAGACCGTACTTCCCGCTGAAATCCTCATACAGAGAGTTGAGTCGGGCTTGCTGTTCTCTTATCTCAAAATCGCTGTATTCGTTGAGCTGATAGTCGATAAGCGTTCTCACGCAGTCACGAAGCTCACACATTCCCTTTATGCGGTCAGATGTGGCTTTAGGCAGCGTTTGCAGGAACATAAGGCTATTTTCACGGTAATAGATATTATCATCTACGACAGCATAGGAATAGTTCTGCACGTTCGGGTCGGCGGGTATGCTTTCCGCTGCCTGTCCTTCCTCTAGGTCGGGAACTTCCAATTCGGGGATAACTCCCTGAATATTCTTTATTGCCGCCTTAAGCTGTTCCTTGAGGTCGGCACCGTCCATCGGAACACAGGCTGTTTCCTCTGCATTGCCGTACAAGCTGAACTCAACGCCCTGCTTCATTTCGCCGAGTACCATTTCAGGGTGCTGCTCAAAATACTTGTTCACTGGCACTCCGTCAGCCGTTGCGCCGAGCTGTACCCAATCTGGTTCAATATCCACCATTTTGTCACGCTTCTGGAGGAAGATAATATCCGAGGTAACTTCCGTTCCCGCATTATCCTTGAACGCAGTATTCGGCAAACGAATTGCGCCGACAAGCTCGGCTCTCTGCGCAAGGTATCTGCGGAACTGCGGGTTTGCCTTGTCAAGCGTACCCTTTGAGGTCACGAAAGCCACAACGCCGCCTGCACGGACCTTATCCAAGCTCTTTGCGAAGAAGTGGTCGTGAATGGGAAGATTGAGCTTGTCATAACGCTTTTCGGACAGCTTATACTGACCGAAAGGGACATTGCCGATTGCAACATCGAAGAAATTATCGGGGTATGCAGTTTTTTCAAAGCCTGTAACCTGAATTTTTGCGTTCTGATATAGCTGTTTTGCTATTCTGCCGGATATTTCGTCAAGCTCAACGCCGTACAGCTTGCTGCTTCTCATTTCTTCGGGCATTACGCCGAAGAAATTTCCCACACCCATTGCCGGTTCAAGCACGTTGCCGCCCTTAAAGCCCATATTGGACAGCCCCTCATAGATAGCGTTGATTACTGTCGGAGAGGTGTAGTGAGCGTTCAGCGTGGAAGCTCTTGCGCTTTCATATTCCTCTGGGGAGAGCAGAGTGTACAGTTCCATAAATTCCGCTGCCCAAGAGTCGTTGTTCTCGTCGAACGCCTGCGGCAGACCGCCCCAACCAACGTATTTTGAGAGAACTTCCTGTTCTTCGGGCGTTGCAAGTCTGTTTTCTGATTCAAGCTCGTTCAGCAGCCGTATAGCAGCTACGTTGTTCTTGAATTTTGTTTTTGCGCCGCCAACGCCGAGATTTTCGTCCGTGATTACAAAGTCATGCTTTTCTGCGCTGATTTCGGGAACATTTGCAATATTCGGCGCAGACCTGACAGGCTCAGGGAGCGGTTTTTCTTCTGCAAGGGAAAAGCCCTTTTCGTAAAGCTCTGTTTCGTAAACTACACGGAAAATGGGATAAATGCTGTTAAGGTCACGGAGCTGATATTTTACATCATCTATGCTGTCAGCTATTTCCGTGACTTCAAACAAACCATCGTCAAACTCTATTTTATCGCCGACCTGAAGCTGATACTGTCTGTCCTCGATATGCGGTTCTTCGTTCGCCAATGGCGAATTTTCCGTCTGTTCAAGGTATTCGCCGCTGATTACCAGACGTGCGACCTCATACGCCGTGGAAAGCTCGGAGGGCGTGAGTATATCCGCTATGTCAATGTTGTTGTACATATTGCCCCACTTGTCGGGCAGAGCAATCTTGTTCCAGTTCTCGCCGTCGGTATTGAAAAGAATGCGGATATTATCCGTATTTGGCAGCGGTACTAATCCGTGGTCAGCCAGACGTGCCAGAAGCTCGTCCGTGGCATCTATCTCGACCTTTGCAATGCTGCCCTTATTTGGGATAACGAAAACATCAACGTTATCCATACGGTACATATCTCTTGTGATTTCGGAATATGTCTTTTCCTCGGCAGCCGTTACCTGTTCCTTTTCCGTAAGCGCAGAATACTTCTCCTTGTATTCGGCAAGAAGCTCTTTGACCTCGCTTGCCATATCTGCAAATTCGGTATCACCCTCAACGTTCATGACCTCGTTCAGATAAACCTGAAGCACTTCAAAA
Source organism: Prevotella sp. (assembly GCA_036758085.1). Lineage (GTDB taxonomy): Bacteria > Bacteroidota > Bacteroidia > Bacteroidales > Bacteroidaceae > Prevotella. The sequence continues at coordinate 3,305 of DAIOXG010000014.1, forward strand.
TTACTTTCGTCAAGTGCTGCCATTACGTTTTCGTATACGTTTCTGTAGCTGTTAAAGCTGTCCCAGTCGTACTCGGTCTGCGCAAATCGCATAAGGTCAAGATGATACGGCTCGCCGTATTCCTGCGGAGTGAACTCATACGCAGAGGAAATATCGTCTATCTTCAAGGCAATTTCCTCACGCTTTGCAAACACCTCTACATCTTCTGCGGCTGCCCGGAACGATTGTTCGCCGTGGTCGATAATATATGAGGTGTCGGTTATAAGTTCGTTATCTTCGGTGTATACCTTGAAATCCGCATACGTCATCATTCCGACCGCCCTGTCGCCGTCGATTTCTACAAGGGCAGGGGTGCGGTCAGGCATTTCACGCTCTCGTTCCGTTTCCCTGTGCGTTTGCTCAAGCTCGTCCCGTGCGCTTATGGCATTGTCCAAATCTCTCTGAATTTCAAGCAGCGGAGCGTATTGCTGTAAAGAATCGAACGCATGGAAAAAGTCTATAACGCCGCCGAAGCCGTCGCCTATATCCTGCCTTTCCGTTATGCTGTCGCCGTTCGGCAGATTGACCGTAAAGCTCGTCTTGTCGTAGCCGAGGTAATTGTAATATCCGTCTATATCCTGCTCTTTCCACGCTTCATCTGAGCCGTACTTTTCAAGACCTGCCCGTCTGCCGTCCTGTTTTTCCTTATCAGCCTGCGCCATGATACGGTCAAACTCTGCAACAGTATACTCTTTGCCGTCCTCAAAAGCACTGCTTTCGCTCCAATTGCAAGTTATGGTTACAGCTTTCTGCGGCATAGCTCCGTGGCTTCTCAAAAACCGTTCCGAAAACTCTACGTCCGCTTCAAAATGGTTTTCAGGGTCGGCAACCACCTTTTTGGCATGAGCTATCTGCCTGTCGATTTCATCACGGGTGATATACTTACCCTCGTCGATTAACCGGGTTATTCTGCGTACCGCTTCATTCCAGTTGATAGCAGCTCTCGTGCCTTTTTCAAAGCTGCCCTTTAAGTAAACCAAGCCCTTATAATCGTAGTTGATGAAGCCGCCGTCCACCGAACCGCCGCCAATGCCGTACTTATTCTTTAGGAAATTCGCCTTTTCCTTATCGGTATGCGGCTGAGCGAAGTAATCTGAAATGTCGCTTTTTGTCATAAATGTCGAATGGCAAAGCGCAAAGTCCTTTTCGTCCTCGGTTATGAAAACGCTCGGACTGAATGAAAATCTGTCCTTTGCAGTATAATCCGTTCGGTTAAGCTGCAAGTCCTTGAGGGATTGGAGAATTGCCGGAAGATTATGGATATGAAAACGCAGTACAGAGCTGTCGGCTTTAGTACGTTCAATAAGGTCGGTCATACCGTCGATGAACTCCTGAACGGGCTTCTCGCCCCACAGAGCTTCGGCTATCTTCTGTGTGCTTGTTTCAAAACCGCCTGTGAAAAAGTCTTTGGGGATAAAGTATTCTCCCTCAATGTCCCCACGAAGATACCACAGCTTTTCCGAAAGCTCCTTTATTTCATTCGGAAACGCACGGTCGATAACGTCCTGAGAGCAGTAATCTCCGTTTTGAAGAAGCTCGGAAATCCTTTCAGCCGCCTGCGCCCATGAAAGGGATACGCTTTTGCCGTTCACGGCTCTGTCGCCGATACCGACTGTTATTCCATTGTCATTGTGCCATACGGACACCTTTGCTTCTTCCGTTCCGTCAGCGCTGACGTAATTCAGACCGTTGCCGTTCGTCCCGAACTCCCTGCGCAAAAAATCCGCCCTGTCAGGGACGGATTTTTCTTTCTGAAACTCTGCAACGATACGTTCAAGGCTGTTGTTTTTCTTTGAGCCTGTTCGCAGAAAATCATCTATCATGTCATAGGTGACTGCTGCTGCCGCCGTTCTGGTCGGCATTGCCGTTTCAGAAACGTCAAGCTCGTCCATATCGCCGAAAAGCGAAAGCTGCTTCGGCTCAGTCTGTACATCTGCTGTTTCAATGTCAGGCTCAAAGTCGATATATTCAGGGGCTTCGATAAATTCATGCCTGTCAATAAGGCTTGCCGTCAGCTCCTGAACGGTATCCCAAGACAGGATAACGCTGTTTTCGGCTGTGTTCTCCCAAATCTCCAGACCGTCGCCAAGCTTCTTATACCCGACGGGCTTTCCGTCAAGCTCAAATTCTACCGCTCTGTGACCGTAAGCCGCTTTCACAAACTCCGAACGTCGGTCATTATCATCGTGGTCGAGGAAAAATTCAAGAGTTTCCTGCTTCGTAACGTTCATCTCGTCATAATGATTGATAATGCCGAGAACAGTTTCTTCGGAAACAGTAAAGGCAGCACCGTTCGGTACTGCCTGCTCGCTGTTCAGTTGTTGAATATCAGCTCGTTCATGATTATCTCGTCCGCTGACCGCTGTATGCTGTTCATCAAACCCACCCACTTCATTTGGTCGGCGGCTTTCAGTTCCTCCGTCGCTCCTGCCGACTTCTTCATTTCGGGGAGCATTGTGTTCAGCCGTTTCTGCGCTGTTTCCTCTATCTCCATCAAGTGAGGATACAGCGTTCCCGACAGGCACATTGCCTGATACATCGGACTGCGGTTCTCCCGAAGATAATTCAGCCGCATTTGACCGTATTTGCCTATCGGCTGTTCCTGTTCTTCCGGCAGGAACAGGTCGGGAAGATATGTCTGCGTTCTCTCGTCCAGAGTGTAACTGATTCCGTTCTCTGTTATTGTTTTGGATAATGCTTCGTTCATTTTCAATGCTCCTTTCAGCTTTTATGACACGCTCAATGCTTCTGAGCGCAGTTTCCGTAATGTCGCTTACAGCCGTACCGAGTACGGACATAGCACCGATACTGTTAAATTCGTAGAGCTTTGCAAAATCGTATTCGTCAAAGTACAAGTCAGGTTCATATCCGCAGCGGGAAAGAAGAACGTAAGCAAGGCTATTTTCCAACAGTTCAGAAAAATCAGTCCTTTTGTTCAGCTCGTCAAGCTCCTCAAGAAACGTGTTGTCAGAAACGTTGCTGTTGGTAAGAGCGTCGCTGTAATAATCAGCGTAATCCTCCGCAAGCTCATGAGCTTTTTCCATGATAGCGGTGTCCAGATGTTCGGCTGTCGAACCGAGGACGTCAATGACAGTTTGGCGGTTGTTCTCGTTTACCTCCCACAGATACGGGTCTTTGGAGCGTTCATCTCGTCTGCCTGTCTGCGATACGTCATAAACATAGCGCAGGCGGTGATGTGCTCCGCTTTGGTCTATGAGGGCAATTCCCTTGCTTCCACGCTTGATATACCTGTTCATCTTGGACTCGTCATTCCAGAAGTCGTATTCAGCGCAGGCAGTCGCAGCGGGGTTCTGTGCGTGAATAAGAAGCTGGTCATGAAATTCGTACTTGTAAAGCTGCCCCGCAGAACGAAGAAAGGACAGATAATAGTCCTTATCCTGCCACAGCAGCTGCGATTTCTCCCTTGAAAGTTTATAATACTGTTCAAGTTTTGTCATTTATTATCCTCCGTTCTCCGTAAACTCGAAGTAATCCCAAGCGTTATCAATGACAGCCTGAACGCTCTCGTTGAATACATCGCTTTCGTTGAACACTGGCAAGACCTTTTTTATGATTTCTTCGTCCGAAAGGTCATCGTAGTCCTCAAACTGGTAAATGTCCGCCCAGAACTGCTTTAGCCTGCATTTCTTCGGGCGCAGCCATGCTTCTGCAATGACGTTGTGCTTTGTGTCCCTGAAAAAAGAAATTGTAACTTCTATGTCCTCGCCCTCCGGCGTTCCGGGAAGCTCAAACAGATATGTGCTGATAGGCACTATTTCCAAATCGTATGTTTCGGGCATTACTCTGTTACCTCCTCCGTGGCGTATGCGGATAAGTCTAACTGTTCATCATTTTTCAGTGCTCTTTCATAGCGCCCCTTAATTGGTGTAAAGGAAACTGATAATATGAAATACTCGTCGTTTTCCAAATCGTAACCGAAGGAAAATTGTCCTAAATCAAATCGAACATCATCAGGTGCTTCTTTCAATATAAATTCGTATGATTTTCCGTTTTCATATCTAAAAAAGCAGAAATCTCTATAAGTATAAGTTTGCCTGAAATCAAGCCCCGCATTGTTCAAGGCTTCAATAAATTTCTTGTGAATAGTCTTATACCCGTATGTCTTATGGTTTCGATATTTAGGGGAAATATAAGAGTTGAACTCATCTTCGTTATGACTGCCGATTGCATTAGCTACGCCGATTAAAAGCTCCTCCATAGAATTTGCTTTTTTACGGATTATTTCTTCTTCAACAGATGTCGTTCCCTCGGACGTGATTGCGGCAGTCGTTGTAAAGACTTCGCTTTCCATGGAAAAGCCGCTTGACGAGGGTTCGTCCTCCTTGCCGGAACAACCGACAAGGGAAAAAACAGCGACTGAAAGAATTGTGAGCATTGCGGTGAATTTCTTCATGATAATTCCTTTCTATTCGCCATTGGCGAATTGTGCGATTATTCGCAGTTGTGATATATTAAAATCCCTGAAAGGGTATTTTAACTCTTTTGTTGTACCTATTATATCATACTGTACACAGTATGACAATAGGCACAATTGCCAAACATTTCATAAGCTTTTTGTGCAAGTTATGAAAGGTCTTGATTGCCTTTCTTCGGCTTGTCACGGTTTACGTCTTTTGACTGCTTCGGACGGGTGTTTTCTTCTTCCTTTGCAGACTTTATCGAGCCGAGTACGGAAGATTTACGGCGGTCTTGCTGTTGCTGATGTGATTTCATCACAGCAGGAGGAGCTACGACTTGATTTCTGCCGTTCTCTTTAGCTTCGTACAGACGTTCATCGGCACGTTTGAGCGGCTTCGACTCGAAGTATTCCATGATATTTGCGGCGTTGAGCTGCTGCGGGTGTTCGGTAACTACCTGCGCAACGCCCATGCTCGCCGTGACCTGAACAGTCTTTCCGTCGCCAATATCGCAGGGGGTATTCTCAATAGCCTTGCGAAGCCGTTCGGCAAGCTCATAGGCTTCATTCACGTTCATGTTTGCGATAACGACCATTTCTTCGCCGCCCCAACGGAATACGCCGTCAGAACTGCGGGTCTGCGATTTAAGAGTTTCGGCAACGGTCTGGAGGACTTTATCGCCTGCGTCGTGTCCGTATGTATCGTTGAAGCTCTTGAATTTGTCAATATCTATCATTATGGTCGAAACGGCGTTGCCCTCGTGTATCTGCGGCAGAGCTACGTTTTTGAGGTGTTCCTGCGCTCCCTGACGGTTGTGCAGGTGAGTGAGCTTGTCCGTGATAGCCGCCTGCTTTAACGCCTTATTTTCAAGTCCCATGCGGAACGCAGAGCCGATTTTGCCGTTTTCAAGATTAAATTTGTCTACGTCGTCCTTGTCAAAGTCAACAGCCTTGTTCTTAGCGACGACTACACCTATGACTTCGCCCGTTTTGGCTTCGATAGGGATAACGGCAACATTATGTATCTTCTCGGTGTCCCTGCCGTCGCCGATTTCTCCGCCCGTATAGTTATTATCAATGAACAGCTCGTTTTTAAGAAGCGCAGCGGATATAGGCGTGTTGTCCGAAATATCCGTATAGACACGCTCTCCGTTCTCGTCCACGGTAAACAGCTTATCTTCAAGTGCGTCATAGCTGTATACATCGCAGCTTTCGACCTCCATGTCTGATTTACCTAAATCGGACATAATGCCGAGCGTTTCTTCCATTGATTTGGCGTTGTAAATCTGATTGAAGTGGGTCGTGAACATTTCCTGCTTCTCGGTAACACTCTGGAGCTGCTGCGTTGTTTCGTTCACCTTTTCCTCCAGAGTGTTGATTTTGTTGATTAAAACCCCCACAAGGTCGTTGTTCTTTCCGAGCTGTTCGGCAAGGGCTTTCAATAATTCATCGTTGGTCAATGGTTTATCCTCCTTGTTTTTTTCTGAATTTTGATTTTGGGTATTGACAAATGAACTTAAATATGATATTATATGATTAAAGCCAGCGATACTTAAGCCCTGCGACGATTGGAGTTGCAGCACACTGAGTAATCGCTGACTTTTTTCTATATCCATATATAACATCTTGTTTGACTTGATTGCTTCGTGAACGAATGAAAGAAACTGATTGTCCTTTCCGTATACACTTACAATGAAATTTGAGGGCTGCTCCTTATTTTCATAAGTTCCCTTACCGCTGATTTTAACGGCTGCTATTATCGGGGCATTATCACTATCTAATTCATTCGTAACAACAACGACGCTGTTCTTTTCTGTTTTCGACCGAAAAATCATTACAGGGTCCTTTAACAGTTCCGGCAATCTTTTGATTTGCTTTACCTTTAGTCCGTGATAATGATGTTTCTCTTGCCCTTTTGGCTCTTTTGCGTGAATAGCGTCCTTTAAGTGCCGTTTTGTATATAACATGGGCAACTGTGGAAACCCTAAATCTGTAATTACTTTTGGCGTGCTGCACACAAACAAGTCATTATATCTGTCTGCTTTTCCTTGCAGGCAATCATCAACCTGCTTAGAAAAACTTTCATAAGAGCCATTCAGCGGAGCATTTTGCTCCGCTGATTTCTTTTGTAAGTCGCTCATACTACCGTTGCCTTTCGTCGCCGCCTAAGTCAAGACTTTGACTCATAGGCGGTGCGGAATGGCTGTCGCCGGAAAGTTCCCGCAGAGCTGCGAGAACGGACGGCTTCTCTGTACTGGAAGTGCCTGACGGAAGATTATTGATAACGCCGTCAATGCTGTTGCAGTTACCCTCAATCAGTTCCTCCGTTGATTTAAGATAGTTTTCCTTTTCCTGCGGAACAACAGTCGGCGCAGGCGCACCGACAAGGAGCAGATTAAGCTCTTCCTTGAGCTGTTCGCTCTGCGTTCCGCCGTTTCGGGCGTAAAGCTGAAGCACATCTTCCTTAATATCATCGGGAAGTGCCTGAAGCTGCGACAGGGAAACGCCTGTCAAAGCAGATATTTCGGACAAAGCAAGCTCCTGTTTTTCTTTCAGCACCTCGCTTTCGGATTTTTCCTGCGGCTTTTCCTGTTCGAGTTTTCTTTCAAGCTCCAGAACGGGCATTAAATCGGCTGTCGATACGGAATATGTACCGCTGTGATTAACAATGTCGTTCCTGTCCGTCAGAAGCTGAAGTCTGCCGTTTTCGCCTGCAATAAAAACCGCACAATTGTTGTCGTAAATAGCAAGGGCAATGCTTTTGTCGGATATAACGGCTTGATTGCCTGAAATGATTGTACCCTCCGGCAGCAGATTTTTGTCTGCTTCAAGCTGACGGTCGGAATGTTCGGGAAATTTGGATTTAATAAGGCTCATTGTCGTTCCTTTCGGCGGACTATCCGTGGATAATCCGAAAATGTTTATTCGGAATACAGCTCGTTAAAGTGGCATTCCTGAAACGTTTCATCGCTCATTTCGCTGAGCTTGATAATTACTCTTGCGCCGATTGCAAGCATATCCTTGTCCTCCTGTATCTCAGGCATGACGGAATAAATCTTTGCAATGGTATCTTCTCTTGTACCCGCATAAGCGGCGCATATAAAGTTTATTTCCTCAACGGTATAGTTCATATCTGCACTCATAATGCTACTGCTCCTTTCTCATTTTCCTTGGCGTTTTGCTGCTTTGAACAATTTTTTTTTAGTTCTTCAATAGCACCAATGACGGACGGCTTCTTTTCGGCTTCGGGCTTTGCAGGAGTCGGCTTCGGCTGCGCCCTAGCTGGCTTTCGTGTTTCCTGTTCATTACTCGTTCTCTCGTGGGGAACTGGTTCATCGGAAACAAACTCAAAGCCTGCCTTTGTAATAGTTTCCTGCCACTTGCTTTCAGGAGAATTGTATATATTCTTCTTGCCGTTATCGTTTACAAGCGAAATGGAGTATGTAGATTTCGATTTCACCGTCCACAGTTCTCCGTCAAGTTTAATGGTATCGCCTTTGTCCAAATCGTCGGCATGATAACCGTTGATATCGTGAGTGATTGGGGAACGGTATATCTCAAACTGCTCCAAATCGTAGCTCTGAATATCCGACAGCTTATTAGGCTTGCCGCCGACTTCGATATATGCAATATCCTCATCGGTACGCTTTACGGGAACAACGGAACTTTTTTCGCCCTGTGTTACCTCTGCGAATATCTGTCCGTCCTGTTCGGAAAAACTAATGATATTCACGCCATTCTGTTCAGCGGATTCAAGAGCAAGCTCATGGGAAACGGCTTTTTCAAGCTCTTTTTCTCTGGTCATTACCGTTGAAGCAAGACCGTCGATAAGAATAGGGTGAGAGCTGAGATAATAGTCCCGACTTTTTTCAATAAATTCAGCAGACAGGTCTTTCGTCTGTTCCTTCGCCCAAGCCTTGACGTCATTGTGATAACGACCGTCCCAATCATGGTTGACTACCTGAGCCGCAAGAACGTGTGTAACTCGTTCTGCTCCATAATCGGCAATAACCGTATCGAGAGCCTTGTCGGTATCAAGGTGGTTATCTGCAAAGTTGTCGCTCAAAGCCTTGTCAATAGCCCTTGCACAGCTGCGGTTTTCATTGAAGCTGCTGCGCCATTCTTCTATTTCGCTGTTTTCTTTGGCAAACATAATATCATTCTTATACAAGGGTATGAACGTTTTTTCACTCTGTTCAGCCGTTTCAGCAGTAAGTTCGGGCTTTCTGTGTACCTCGCCAAAATTCTCAAACTCCTTGAACCCTGTGCTGTCAACATAGTGCGCTGATAAATCATCACCATTTCGGATAACCACAACGTCGCTCACAGACAGCGACCGTCCGCCGTAATCTTTGGGAGGTTCGCTGTTGTATTTTTCAAACACCTTATCCAGAAACTCCGCTTTGTTGTTCAAATCCTCCGGAACGGCTTCAAAGCTGTACACAAGCGTGTATTTGTCCCTGTCAGGAACAATACCCATGCTTTCAAGATATTCGCTGCCCATGTAGCGAATATCCCTCGTTTCCGCTCCCTCGTTAAGCTGATATATCCCCACGGCAGCGGGAACATCACCATGAAGCAAAAACTCCTCACGCTGCGGCTGCGCCGCATTGAGTGCTTCTAAATGCTCGACAAGCGGAAGAATCTTTTCCCATTCGGCTTTTTCTATGCCGAATAAGCCTTTGTGTTCAGTAATTTCAGAGGGATTTTGAATTAAGCCCTCTGTATCATCTTCATACAGACGATAGACCTCTGTGCCGAGTTCAAGGAGCTGCGCCGCCTTTTCTGCTCCCAATGGAAGCATTTGATTTTCGGCGGCAAACTTGTAGCCGTATTCTTCCATTTGTGAGATACTCATGCTCTCATCGGGAAGTCTGCCTGCGTATACAGGCTCGGTTTTTTCGCTCGACATCACCGCTTTGAAATCCGTTTCTGCAATGTTAAGCGAAGCAGTCTTTTCCGAAAGGCTTTTATCAGCGGTTTCCTTTAGCGTAGCAGCCGAACGTATGTTATCCATGAGCTTCTTTTTCAGCTCCGGGTCGGAAATCTGACCGTTTTCGTCCTTTAATTCGTCATATTCCTGCATGGCGGTATTCAGCTTTTCATCTGCAATTACTGCGGCTTTATCCGCTTCGTCATACTCTTTCATAGCCCCAATCAGCGCAGCCCTCGCAGATTTTGCCACTTCCTCACGAGAGGGGACGGTTGTGAGCTGCCTGTATGTTTCCTTGTCAGCCTTGCTGATAGTGAGCGTTGCTTTATCACCGTCAATGCGACCGCTGAAACGCAAACCGTTTGCTTCGAGCGCAGCGGCGATTTCCTGTGCCTTTGAAGCACTCATACGGATAAAGAATTTATCGGGAATATCCTTGTATTCTGTGTTCCCGATTATATTGCTGTTTTGCTTCGCTGATTTTTCGGACATATCGTTGATTACCTTTTGTGCGGTAACGAAATCGCTAAGCAGCGAGTAGTCATTTTCGCTCACGGTAATGGTAGTTGTCTTTCCCGTCTTTCTTCCGCTATACGCAATATTTTCTTTTGCCAGCATTTTTTCAATAGCGGGGAGCAGCGACGTTTGAATTTTCAGATACGATTTATCGGGAATATCCTTGTAGGGAGTGTTGCCGATAATATTGTTTTCCTGCGCCTTTGGCGGCTGCTCTTTTGACTCTGCGGTAACCTGAACATCTTCCTTTTCAGCAGTCCGCTCTTTTTCAAGCCCACGGAGCTTATCTTCAATCTGAGTAATCAGCTCAGAAGCTGTAGCACGGATTGTTTCAAGAGAAGATTTAAGTTCGGGCGTATCAACACCCGAACCCCACGAAGCCACATAAGCGAAGCTGTAATCGGAGGTGTCAATGCCAAAATGCTGACAAACGGTATATGCGATACTTTCCGCTTCGACTTCCTTGGTTCTTGTGTCCTTTGGGTTGTCTAAGTCCGATTTTCTTAAATCACGGTCGTGGAGCTTTGCGTGTGCGATTTCGTGTATGGCGGTTTTTATCGTCTGAACTTCGGGCATATCCGACTTTATTGTAATTTCTTTGTCCGTCTGATGATAAAAGCCCTTTGCCGAGCCGTCAATCTCCGCAAGTTTAATCGGAACAGGGGAAACCTCTTTCAGAACTCCGAAAAACTTCTCGAAGTTTTCAACGCTGCCTTTCAGCTCGTCCACACCGAGGGTAGGAAGCTCCTTGCCGTTTGTCTGCGACACGTCAAATACGCTTACTACCTTAAAGCTAGGAATAGTGAGTGTGACTTCCTCCATAACAGGATTGCCGTCCTTATCAAAGACGGGCAAATCCGTTTCCGGGTCGATTTTTTCCTGCTCTTTTTTGACCTTGTAGGGAGCAGGCGCAAAAATCTTGATACCCTTTTCGCCCTTGTTTACGCTGCGTTCAAAGTCCTTTTTCCACTTGTTAAACCCGGCAACATAGGTTGCTTCGGGCTTCTGGAGAGCAATCAGCATTGTGTTATTGAAGCTGTAATTGTGGAACTTTGACATAGTGTTGAGATAACTGCGGAAGTTATCGCCCTCAAATAAGGCTTTTAAGCCTGCTTCAAGTTTATCCGTTATCTCCTTGACCCTTTCCTGTGCAGACTGCTGTGCTTCAGGAACAGCCGCTGCCGTTGATTTTTCGCTCATATTTACCTACCTTTCCATTCGCCAATGGCGAATTATTATATTTCGGCTTCGCTTGAACGAGCCTTTTTCTGCCCATGATTAGGAGCGGATTTCTGTTCCTTGCTCTGCTCGGATTTAATATCCTTAATATCATCAAGGACGGACGGTTTCTTTTCGGCAGAAGATTTCGCATTTTCTTCTTTTATCTCAGCTAAATCGTATCCATATTTCTCTACGACCTTTTTAGCATAATGAGAAAGCGAGGAAGTATCGCTGTATTTGTCCCATCTGGGGAAATCAGATATGACGTTATTGTACTGAGCCGGTGTTTGAATTCCGAATTTGGAATTTCTCATAAATTCAATACCCGGTAACGTATCTGCAATCTCACGAGCTTCTAAAACCGTTTTGTCGCTATGCCACATTGAGCATAGCTGAGCCATATCAGTTATTTCATTCTCCCAATCTTCCCAACTGTCCGGCGGATAGTTGAACGAAACGACGTCCAGAAATTCTTCAAAGTGTTCCTCGCCAACAATAGCTTTTATTTTATCAATCATATGATTATCCTCCATATTATTTGTTTGAGCTGTTTCTTTAGGTTCAATATCGGATTGTTCCTGTTCCTTTGCCTGAACGGGCGGTTCGGCAACAGTATCAACGCAAGCGGCGCAAAGCTCGTCGGCGAAGTCCTCCATAGTCATTCTTTCGGGAGCTTCCTCTTGCGCTGTGATTTCCGCTTCTGCTGTTTTCATTACATCATCGACAATCTTGTCGGACTGCTCGGCAAAAGGCTTTTCAAGACTGCTGAGCTTTGCGATTTTCTCCGTAAGATTAGATTTCTTTTCGGTCTGCGCTTTCAGCCGTTCCATTATTTCCGACTTCTTGAAAATTTCAGCGTCCATGTATTTCTGGCTGAGCTTGTCAATTTTGACCTCGCATTTATCCAACTTAATCTGCATGGAACGCAGGGAAGCGTTATGCAGTCCGTCGAGAGCCTGTGTGAACTGCTGCTTGCGCTCCGTGCTGTCATGAACGGTAAAGCTCTTGATGATTTTGCTGATATTCTGGAACTTATCGACCTTACACTGCGCCGCTTCGATTTTTCGGTCATTGACCGCCATTCGGCGAAGATTTTTGTCTATGCGGCGATTATTCTTCGGGATTTTTTCTTCCCGAATAACAGCGGCTTTCTTCTCCATTTTGTCGGCGAGAGCCTGCAAGGGCTTCGGAAGTCTTTGCGGGAATAACGCTTTCAGCATTTTGCCCGTATTTTCAAGACGTTCAGCTCTGGCTTCAAGCCGCTTTCCCTTGTTTTCAAGAAACGTATTCTTGTTTTGCAGCTCCGTCTGCTTCTGCGTGAGATTATTGAGCTTGTTGATTTGGATTTCGGACAATCCTTTCAGAATGGGGAGTGTTACCGACTGCTGCTCTGCGGCGTTTTCAAGATGTTCCATGCTATTACGGAGCTTCATGGCTTCGACTGCACGGCGGTCTTTCAGGCTTTCCTCGGTCAGAACCGAGGAAGCGAGTTCCTGATTGCGCTTGAACTGTTCGTTAAGCTGCTCAAAAAGTCCGTCCATAGTATCCACTTCCTGAACGCTGTCCCTGACCGCTTCGGCTTTCATTACCGTCTGCGCAAATTCGACAAGACGGTCGGTATCAATGTCAACCTTTTGCTCGCTTGTAAGCTGAATAGGGAGCTTACCTACCGCTTCCTGCGCCCATTCGGTCACGGCGGCGGGTAATTTCAAAACATTTCCACGCTTACTGATTTCAGCAGCCACAACAGCGGCTGTGCGGTCAAGTCCAAATTCGGACACGACCTTATCCAGAACGCCCAAGACGTTGATATGTTCAGACATCATGGACAGCCCCGATTTAATCGCCAGACTGCAAGCTACATTCTGCGCAACGCTGTCACGAAGTTCATCGACTGCATTTTCGGGCTGTAGGTCATGACCTTGTAGCGGAGCAGTATGTACATTTTCAGAACGATAAGCAGAAGCGGCAGCTTCAATGCTTTCAAGGTCTGAATGAAGATTTTGATTTTCGGTGGCATGGGTGTCTATCCAGTCATACAGAAAAACAGTCTGTTCATTCTTTACGCAGTCCGCAAGATTTTCCTTGAGATTTTTTTCATTATCCCAATAATATAATTCCTGAGATTCAAGCATATCGTACTGCGCTGAAAACTTATTAAACGCCTTGCAGCCTTCGGCAACGCTATCCCCGGTCTGTTCTTCAAGATTGTGAATATTTATAGTGAATTCCGACAGGCTGTTATCGAGGGCAGTAGCGTTGTATTCGGCTTCGGTCAGGTAGCTGTAAGAAGCCAAAAACTCGCTTTGGGGAAGTTCAAAGAAGTCCGTCATTTTTTCTTCATCGTCAATGAAACTTCCCTCGAACTGCGGCTTGAACAGGCTGTCCATAAATTCGGTCTGTTCTTCGGTTTCAACTCTCTTATCCGCTGTGCGGGTATCCTTTTCAATATCAGGCATGGTTTCCTCCTTGTGTTGTGTTTTTGTTTGATTTGGGGTATTGACATTTTCCATTGAATATGCTATACTATCATTGAAGCTAATGAGTGTGTTCGCCTCGGAGAAATCTACTCCTATGGAAAGAAGCATTTCATTGGCTTTTTCTATATTTGCAGCTATTACATTATTTGCTCGAATATTTTCTTTAATGTAATTTGCAAATTCTTCTCTGCCGTAAATGCTCGTAACATTATTTATTTCCCCAAGCGCACCAACCTTATTAAATTCGACGGGGACAATTATTTCCTGTCCCTTGTCGTCTTTAAGTTCCGTTATTGCTACAAGTGATGTTCCACGAGAACCTTTCAAGACCATAACAGGATTTTTCAACTCATGTATAGCCTGAATAATCTGTTCTTCGCTCAGAAAATGACCGCTGAGTTTGGTTCTTCTGCCATTCTCATCTCTTTGTTCTGGTCGCATAATCTTATCTATGGTCTTTTTTGAAATTACAATATCTGTTTCGGTATTGATTTCAAACCCAGAAACACCACTGCATATTGCAAATACATTTGGCGTTCTACCAATCACCAAAGGACTACTGGCAAGTTTTTTATCGCCCTCCAACAATCTGTGAAGATTAGCTGCAAACTGCCGTTCTTCCTCTTGGTTTTGCTGTATTTTATCAGAATACATACTACATATCGTTCCTTTCCATTCGCCAATGGCGAACTAAAGCTCCCGAACCCATCGGGAGCTTTTCCCTTACTTCGTTTTCCACTGAAAACCGCTGTATTCCTTGCCGTCTTTGGTGTAGCTGTATGGTTCGCAGACAGGGAGGACCGTCGTTTTCTTGGCGTTTCTGGTAAATGAAATCGGCTTGCCATCAAGCAGATTTATCAGCTGCGCTTCGGTAAGCTCCTTGCCGTAGACTCTCGCAACGCTCATGCCGCATTTATCTGTGCAATAAAATCCGTACTTACCATTTTTTATATCGCTGCCACAATTCGGACACTTGCCGAGTATGGCAGCTTCTTTTCGCTGAAAGCTGCTGTTTTCAACGGCAGAGCCGTATGTAGCCACAAGACCGCCGACATAACCGCCTATTTCCTCCATAAATGCGGCGGGGTTCTCCTCGCCCTTTGCGATTGCTTGCAGGCGAGTTTCCCAATCCGCCGTCATTTTTGCTGACTTGACTTCATCGGGAACGACTTCAATCAGACTGATACCTTTTTCGGTAGGGATAAGCTGCTTTTTCTTGCGCTCGACGTATTCGCCCTTTATGAGATTTTCTATTATCCCGGCTCTTGTAGCGGGAGTACCCAGTCCTTTCTTTTCAACGTCGGAGTCCTCGGAATAATCCTTGTTTCCCGCCGTTTCCATTGCAGAAAGCAGCGTATCCTCTGATACGTTTTGTCAAGGGTGTTTAAGAACTTTTTTCGCTG
>DAIOXG010000015.1:0-18025 GCA_036758085.1 Prevotella sp.
CATCTATATATTTTTATATATAGCTAAGTACAAAGTTCCTATCGAGGTAAAAATTAAGCATAGCTGTCAATACTTTGAAAATCGAAAAGAAAGGGTTAATCATAATGCGTATATCGTTTTCAATGGACGGAATTAAAAATATGGATTGGCTATATACTTATACATTAGAGAATCATCCTGAGTTTGGAGATGTGCGTTCAGAACACTATCATGGTGATGACTATTGTAAAAATGTTATAGCTGATATGTTGAAACGCCTCGCAGCTTCAGACTGGGTTGAGCCGAAATACCTTGGTTCTCGTGAGCGTATAGCAAATGAGACATTTATTCTCCAATCAATTGATGGTTCAGAGTACAATATATTTTTTGGCATCAACACATATAATGGTGAAGCGGCTCGTTTAGAAGTTACCATCACAGCCCCAGGAACTGGATGTTATGATCATATACTTGAAAAATTAAAAATCACACTGAAAAACCTACTTCTCCCAGATTGGCATCAATGCACATGGCTTGCGGATGAACAATCGGCAGCACTGTGCAAGAATGCATATGAGAAAACATTTGAAATCGAAAATAATCTAAGGGCTTTTGCAAGCAAAGTGCTGATTCATTTTCTTGGTGTAGATTGGATTAGAAAGGCCGGGCTAGAAAAAGAAGCAGAATCCGTAGATACACTAAAAGAGAAATTTATTCAGCGTGTTTCAGAATTTGACGATATCAACACAGATTTCTTATCCATGACGCTTGAAACCTTGGTAAAAGTAATGTTTGAAGGGATCGTTTATGAAGAAGAAATCACCCTAAGTAAACAGGACTACGCCAAAATTCAAGAATTGGGATGCAAATCCAAAGTTCCGGGAAACCGTATAGCAGAGTATATCAAGGGGCGGAGAATAACATATAAGAATATTTGGAATGATCTTTTTGCTCCATATATTGATGATCAAAACGCTTTCAAAACGGCCATCCACAATTTTATTGAAGATCGGAATCATGTTGCACATAGCAAAATCCTTTCCTGGAGTGCATATCAGGTGATCCTTTCAGATTTTGCTAAAATAAGGTCTCTAATTTTAGAGGCTGACAACAAATTTGTAGAAAATGAGGCATCCGACGAAGTTGTTCAGACATGGGAAGCTGAGCAAGAAGAGGTTAAGAACGATGCGGAGTATTTTAGGGATAGACTGGCAAGCGAGTCGGGAATTGACATTCTTGATGAGGATACAATAAGAGATTGGTTTGACGAAGTTCTGCACGAACTTTTCAATGTAATTTATCAAAAGTATCATTTGGATGTTTGTTACGAGATTTCCGATTTTGTCACGCCCGATGAAAAAGAAATCATGTTTACCATATCCTGTCCGGCTGTTGAGGACGGTAGTGCAAAAATCGAAGTATCCGCAGAGTACTATATTGATGATGACCTCGGTTCGGATAGTATTTGTTACATAAGTGCTCGATATGGAGATGAAAGTGAAATCTGCAAGGCCGAAATTCGCTTTCACAATGGAAATGGCTGTGAGAGTGAAGAAGGAATTATGGAAGCCACTGATAGTTCTGAGTATGACACCCTTGAATTGGATGATTTTCAAGATGAATTACTTGCTGCAATCGAGTCTTTGAATCCTTATCTGAAAAAATTGGATGCACTTTCCTACGAAAACAAGGGTGCAGTGCAGTTTGTTGCGGACTTTCCTTGTGAGCAGTGTGGAAAATTCGGTGTGTCTATCTATAAAGCTTTTCTGCCAGTAGGAAGATGTTGCTATTGCGGTTTTGAAAATGAAATGGCAGAATGTGAGCACTGCAGTAAATTTGTAGACATAGATATTCTTTAAAATGGCTTCTGCCAATCATGCACCGCTTGTATAAACAAAAAGAAAACAAAAACGGTTATCAATTACTGACAGTTCGTAATTTATTTCATCTATTGTTCTTTGAATTTTTGCAAATTTCAAATCGTCGATATGACAGATTTTTACTATAATCAATCGTTGCTGGGTTATTCTATTTTTTATATTACTTAACGAAAGGTCTGCATTTTTACTATTCCATATAAAGAGAAAAACGTAAGACTGCTCATCGAACAATGAGCAGTCCTGCAGATCTGTTATTTTATTTTACTATTCTAATCTTAGTACCATTGTAGAATACAAAGGTTATCTCGCTGTTCCTGTGGACGATTGCTTTTTCCACCATCACAGTCCATAAAGTGTCATTCCACTCGCTCAATACGGTCGGCTGTTTTTTCAGGGTTCGTATGTAAAGTGCCATCGCCTTATCTTTTTGACTGCGGAGAGTACGAAGGTTTTGCAGTCGTTCCAGTTCTGCAGCCGATGTTTCGTACCGTTTAGTAAGTGCCTCATACTTTTCCAAGCAAGCTTCCTGCGACTGAGCGGTGACTGCATTATCCTTAACTGCAGCCTTGACAAGTTCGGCAACAATCTGCGTTTCCTCAAGCTGATGCTCAATATCGGTGTCCAGTGACTTGAAATCAGTCAGCTTTTTACGCATCAGTTCGCAGTCCTCGATGATTTGTTTTCTATTTTCCATCATCTGGTCATAGGCTTTTATGAAGAGCCGCTGTACGGTCTCCGTATCCACAGTTGGTGTACTGCAGTGATTTTCGCCTTTAAATTTGTTATTGCACTGCCAAACGGTGCGACGGTAGCGATCTGTGGAATGCCAGACCTTTGAGCCAAAGACCCCGCCGCAGTCCTCGCAAACCAGCTTTGCAGAGAGTACACTCTTTCCGCTGTATGCATTTCCGAGTTCTTTTCGTCTGGCGAATTCAGCTTGAACATGATCCCATTCGTCCGGTTCAACAATGGCGGGGTGGCTGCCCTCAACGTAATATTGCGGAACTTCACCTTCATTGGGCTTTGTTTTCTTTTGTAGAAAATCTACTGTAAAAGACTTTTGGAGAAGTGCGTCACCCTTATACTTTTCATTTGTCAGAATACTGGTGACTGTGGTCTTGCTCCATTTTTCCTTACCGCTTGGTGACGGAATACTCAAATCCTCAAGATATCTGCAAATTCCTGCCTGGGTTTTGCCATCAAGGAATAATCTGTAAATCAATCTGACAACGGCGGCTTCTTCCTCGACAATGGCAGGGCGTCCGTCCTCGCCCTTTTTATAACCGAGGAAATGCTTATATGCCAAATGAATCTTGCCATCAGCGAAACTCTTGCGCTGACCCCATGTAATGTTTTCGGAAATACTTCGGCTTTCCTCCTGTGCAAGCGAGGACATAATGGTGATAAGCAGTTCGCCCTTGCCATCAAAGGTGTAAATGCCTTCTTTTTCAAAATAGCACTCCACGCCGTTCTCTTTCAGCTTTCGGATAGTCACAAGACTGTCAACCGTGTTTCGCGCAAATCTGCTGACCGACTTTGTGACGATAAGGTCGATTTTCCCATTCAGAGCGTCTGCTATCATTTCCTTAAATCCTTCACGGTGCTTTGTATTTGTGCCGGAAATGCCTTCATCGGTATAAACCTTTACGAAGTCCCACTCCGGATTTGACCGTATATATTTTGTATAATAGTCCACTTGGGCTTCGTAGCTTGTGAACTGTTCATCGCTATCTGTGGAAACACGGGCGTATCCGGCAACGCGCCTTTCCTGTGTAGCCACCTTGGGTAGGTGCGTAAGCGGATTGATAGTTGCGGGAATAACGGTAACTTTAGGCATTTTGTTTACTCCTCTCTAATGTTTTCTGACGGGCGGCTGCCCTCATCTCATCAGTCCAACTTTCACTGCGTGAGCGGTCTTTCCAGATTTGTGTAATTTCCAAACCGTTCTTGAAACAGAAAATCAGAGTATTATCATTGCAGACACGAATATGCTGAATTCGGACGCAAAGCCACTCGTGCGTAAAATCATTCTGACCCAGAACATCAGCAGTGACTTGCTGTAGGGTAAACTCCGGTATCTGCTTAGACGCACAAGCTGCTTTACCAAGTGAATTGTATGTTCCGCACACCCAGACCGCTCCCGCTTTTGTGATCTTTCGGCGATAGTTTTTGCCGCAGTTATCGCACACCATAAGGCTTGAAAAGGGATATGTTTCCTTTGGCACAGACTTCTTGTTAAACCGAGCCGCCCGCCTTGACTTTTCCTCTTGAACAGCTTGAAAAGTTTTTTCGTCAACAATGGCTTCGTGGCTTTCTTCAGCAAGATACTTCGGAAGTTCGCCGTTATTGAAGATTTTCCGTTTAGTGATATGGTTTTCACGGAATGTCTTTTGCAGCAAAAGATTACCCGTATAGGTGTGATTGCTGAGTATTCGTGAAACTGCGGACTGATTCCATTTACCGCCAAACCGTGACGGAACACCCTCCTCATTCAAGCGTTTTTCAATAAGCTGGTAGCCGCTGCCCGAAAGGTATTCATTATAAATACGGCGGACGATTTCGGCTTCCCTCGGAACAATAACATAATGCTCGTTTTCCATACGATACCCCATTAAAGTCCTATCCCAGGGAATACCGGATTCAAAACTACGCTTGATTCGCCACTTCTGATTTTCGCTTGCCGAGCGGCTTTCTTCCTGTGCGTATGAAGCAAGAATCGTCATCATCAATTCTCCGTCACCGCTCATTGTATGAATGTTCTGCTCTTCAAAATAAATATCCACTCCCAGGGCTTTAAATTCACGAACTGTCTGTAGCAAAGTGACTGTGTTTCGTGCAAAGCGGGAGATGGATTTTGTAATCACCATATCGATTTCACCGGCACGGCAGTCTGCAACAAGACTTTGAAATCCTGCTCTTGAATCCTTTGTGCCGGTCTTGGCTTCATCTGCATATACTCCTGCATAAAGCCATTCGCCGTGGCTTTGGATAAGGTCGCTGTAATAGCTGACCTGTGCTGACAGCGAGTGAAGCATAGCGTCTTTCCCACTGGAAACACGGGCATAAGCGGCAACTCTCTTTTTCCGCTCCAATTTTGGTGGTTTTGATACGATGGTTATTTTTCTTGACATAACGTCACCTCCTTATAGTGTGACATATTACCTCTAAAACTATCATATATCAAGTCCATTCCGCAGTATAAACTACACGAAGATATGCCGTATTTTTCGGTCATTATTGTATCAATATCGGTGTAATCTTCTGGGGTTATAATCCCCATCGACATCATCTGTTTTGCCTGGAGCATTGAAGCGAGATAACTTTCTAACCGCACTCTGTAAGCGTTACTCATTACGTCCACACTTCTTTCCAAAGCGTCCGGCTATGTAGCAGCCATGAGAGCAATATTTTCTGTGATTATTCCCATAAGCGGTGAAATACCGCCCACAGCAAGCGCAGGTAAACTGGCTGCCTGAAACGCTGCTTGATAAATCTCTCCAATAGTCAATTTCACGAAGTCTGCAGTGAATAAGGGCGTCCAGATGCCTTGCTTGATTCAAATATTCCTTTGCAGTCATACATTCGCCTCCTCGCTAAGGGAACGTATAAGCATCTTACCGTCTACACTCGTCAATGTCGAATACCATTTGGAACGGAAGAAGCGCTCGATTTCTTCCTTATCGGACAGTGCTTTTCTGTTGTTCGGATTCAGTTTAAGGCACTTCAGTGCCGTTCGGTAATCCCTTACCGCTTGCAGGATTATGGCATTTGCCAGATTTTCATAATTTTTTGTGCTGCTCATATACGATACCTCCGATTTTTGAAATAAACATCGTTGCATTGGAGCAGTGTATCTTTGTATCAATGCAGAGAACCGTTTATCACGGTTCGCACCTCGTCTACCGAGCGTACCACCAAGGCAGTACCGCCCGCTGTGAGGATTTTGCGAATAGTCGCTTCCTGGAGCTTCGTAGGTTTGCCAATATCGGTCTTGACCTCAAAGCCAAAGAATCTACCGTTAATGCAGGCAATAATATCAGGAATGCCTGCTGTGCCATACATTCCACCGTGCTCTTTCCAGCAGAAGCACCCCGGCACGGTTTTCAAGTACTTCATGATTGCTTTTACAATGTCTGCTTCTTTCATCTGTTCCAAAGACCTCCGTATTTTCAACACTTGGAACACGAGGAACACCAAAAATCCTATATTGCTGTATTTTTTATAAAAAAAATCAGTGTATATAAAAAATATGTATTATATAGAGAGATAGGATTTTGGTGTTCCAACGTGTTCTCGTGTTCCGATGATGTGTGTGGCAAAACTGCCCGGATTGGCTTATCCAAGCACTTCACCCAGACGTATCCCCGTAAGAACACGTCTTTTTGCAATGCGGTCGATGTCCCTTGTCACATTTGGAAATGTGGCTATGATCTGCTGCACAAAGTTTTTCTGCGAATATGGCTTCATGCCGCATTCTTCGCAGTATTTCTTATAGGAATCAAACAACTCTGTAGAACCGGCACTGTATCCGGCTTCCAACTCGCAGTAATCCTTCACGAACGACAGCACAGAATCCGACTCTTCACGGTACTGCTGCAGTTCGTCAGCATTGACCTGCGTTTCCGAGAACACATAGTGATTGTTCATCAGCCTGCGCAAACCCTCTAAGGCAAACAGGAAAATGCCGTCTGCCTCCATGCGGAACTTTTCCAACAATTCCGGGTCACGCTTGTCCTGCGGCACAGTATGATTGAACCGAATAATAATGAGCCTGCGGTAAAAGCCTTCCGAGCGGTCACCGTAGTTCTTCGGAATGCTGTTGCACGAAAACAGGAGCCTTGCACTCGACTGAAAAGAGAACGGATTCTTGTTCTTTTTCTCCACCGTCAGATAATCTTCGCCAACAAGCGCCTTGAAAATGCCGTTGTCATCTATGTTCTTGGTAGGCAGGTCAGCAAAGATGTTCGCCAGCTTGCCGAAAAGCTCTGCAGTCTTAAAGCGCTCGTTCAGAGCCTGCCAGGACACATTGGACACATTCTGCTTTCCCAAAAGCACATCGTTCAGCACACGGAGCAGTACCGATTTTCCCGCTCCGGCAGCACCCACGATAACAAAGCACTTCTGTGCCGAGTTTACCGGGATAAGGAAGTAACCCAACATTTCCTGAATCAGCTTGACCTGCTCCATATCGCCGCCCATCGACTCTTCAAGGAACTTCTTGAACAGCGGACAATCTGCCGCTTTGTCGTAGGTCACATTCAGCTGTACCGTAGAATAATAATTCGGTGTGTGTTCCATCAGCGTATCTTCCAGCACGTTGTATAATCCGTTGCGGACATTGATAATGTAGGGATTAGCGTTCAGCTCACGGATATCCCTCTGTACCAGAAGCCGCCACTGCTTTTCCGCATCAATTATCTGACTCATCTTTGCTTCACGCACAAGCATTTTCTCTTGCACCTGACGCTGTGCTTCCATCTCCGAAAGCTCTGCGTACACACCGCTGCGATATATGAAATGCTGCTCTGCTGCATAAAACACCTGCTGTTCCTCAGACAGACTCTTTGCCAATACACCCGGCAGAAAACGCAGCCCCTTATCATTCGGTTCATACCAGTCAGGGATTGCTGTGCCGGTTTTAGCGCGCTTTGCATTTTTGCTTGCCTGATATGCTTTGTTGGCATCCTTGTAAACATAATTCAGTGATTTGAGGAATGATGACTTCAGATTGAAATGGTCACGGATTTCGGAATTGATTATCACATCGGCGGTCACCATATCCTGATTATACAAGTAATCCAGTACAAACTGCTTCGCCGCTTGCAGATCCTTTATTGCTTCTCCCGTCACAGGGATATCATTTAGGATGTCGAGAAGAGCATCTGCGCTCATCGGCTGATAGCACCATGCGGCAGGGGACTTGACCGGGCATTCTCCGGCTGCAAATTTCGGACACTTGAACCCTTTCTCGCTGATAGTCTTGCAGGTAATAGGATTCGTACCGCTTTCCAGAAAATGATTGATCTTCTTCTGAGTACTGTTCTCATTGTATCCCGGATAGGGTGAGGACAGGTCGTGAATCATTTTCGTGCCGCCCTCAAAAGGCGCAAGATTCGTAATCATAGCGTACCAGTCGTGCTCAGGCAGCGTTGCTGCATCATCGCGGCAATGCTGCATAAAAACACACGACCGCATTACCTGGTCAATGCCTTTTTCCGTGCCGCTCTTGCGCTCCACGGGTACAAGATCAACCTCCGGCAGCACGTCCGACAGCTGATCCTGTGTATATTTGCGTTCCGGGTGAAAACTAACACAGGTCACCTCCACAGGAGTATCCTTCTTGCAGTGCATAAAGCCTGGCAGACGCATAACTCTTGACTCGTTGACACACATCGGGTCACCGTCAAAGTGCTTTACAAGCTGCGTCTGAATCATGCGAAAACGCTCCACCTTTGCACCGGAATCCATGAACCAGTATACATGATAGGATTTCTGCGTTTTAATAACCATGGACGGCGGCAGCGGAAATGCATCGATTTTCTTCTGCTGCTCATCAAAGCTGTCGTTGTCCATCTCCACAAACTGTGCATTGATTCTTGTAATGGAATCATCGTCCTGCCCGCCGAAATTGACCACGAAAAATACACCACGGTTCATAATGTTGTGGTTCTTGAGTGTTTCCTCAATACTCATGTACTTCCCGCATTCGCATGACAGCTTTGCACCCTTGAATACTCCGTCTTTTTTATCGTCGAATACACGAAAGCAAACGGTATCGGTCGGATTAAAAAGAGAGCCGAGTACATCGGTTACCGTTACGTTCATGCGTTCACCCCCTTAAAATACCGAATCTGTTTATTAAGTTTCTTTGCTTCTTCAATTTCGGCGGCAACACCTGATGTTATTTCACCAAATACCCATACTTCATCGCAAATCCGAATGAGCGCAAGACCGAACAGCAGTCCAAGTTCCCGCTCGGCAGGAATGTTATCATTCAGTATCTGCGGATACAGCAAGTGGCTGGCAATCGGCATACAACCATCGTGAATTGCCTTACGGCAATATCCGATTGCCGCCGCAACATTAGCATCTACATCGCCTGCATATTTTGATGCCACATACACCTTTTTACGGTTCTTGTCGGCATAACGCCTTTTCTGCTCCTGCCGAAATTCTTTCATCATACGGCTCAGCGCCGCACCTGCAGTAGGGTCGGCATAGCCTTCGCTGTTTCTGTACATATCAGTCCTCCAGTTCTTCCATCATGCCGAAAGTTGGTCCGGCAGACGCCTCTGCAATCAGCGGAAGGTCAAATTCTGGGAAAGGCTTTTCTTCCATGCAGGCACGGATAAAGGCAACAGCTTCCGACAGCTTGTCCTCCGGAATAATGAAAGTCAGTTCATCGTGTATCTGAAGAATGGGCTTCAGCCAGTCACGCTCCGGCAGTCCTGTCAAAATTCGCATAATGGCGAGTTTCAGAATATCCGCAGCCGTTCCTTGAATCGGGGTATTCAGCGCACACCGCTCTGCGAAAGATTTCTGTCCCCAGTTTTCAGATGTGATATTCGGCAGGTATCTGCGTCTGCCAAGCCAGGTCTCCGAGTACATTTTCCTAGCAGCATCAGCCTTGGTTTCTTCCTGCCATGCGGTCAGACCTTTGTATCCGTTCTTGAGGTTAAAAAGTATTTCCTCACACTCACTAACCGATTTTTCAACCCCCGCCTTAAATTTCAGCGTTTTCTGAAGCCCCCGTGGGAACAGCCCATAGAAAGTGCCGAAATTCACGTTTTTCGCAATCGTGCGGTGTTCCTTGTAATTTTCAGAATGCTTGTCCTGGGCTTCCTCGTAGCTTACACCGAAAATAACGCTGGTGGTGGCTGCGTGTATATCACCGTTTTTTCGGTAGGTTTCCATCATAACCTCATCACGGCAGTAAAATGCACCAACACGCAGTTCTATCTGCGAGAAGTCGAGCGACAAAATAAGATGTCCGTCCGGTGCTTTGATGAAGTTGCGGACGCCGATGGGATCATTGGTCTTTCTCGGCATATTCTGTGCGTTGGGATTTCGGCAGTTCATTCGCCCTGTGTCAGTAGAAAGCGCAAATATATCCGGGTGTATACAGCCAGTCACCGGGTTCAGATGTTTTAAGTATCCGTCAATATAGGTGGACTTGATTTTTCCCCACTTGCGGTATTCCTGCACCAGCGAGAACAAATCGGACAGTTCCGGACGGTTGTTATCGCACCACTCTTTCAGAAGAGTCATGGTCATATCGTCCGCCGCCTCGCGGTTGGTTTCCGTGGTTTTAAGTATAGGAAGTCCGAGGTCTTTATACAGATAATTCTTGAATTCCTGTGTAGAACAGTTCGCACCGATATTCACATCACCGATGATAAACTCGATTTTCTTGCGAATGCGCTCCATCTCGGCTTCAGCTTCCGTCTTTCGCTCCTGCATGAGCGGGAGGTTGATCGGGATGCCGTTCATTTTCATGATGCCGAGGTACACGGCGGTAGGACTTTCGATGTTCTCCACGATGTATCTGTGTTTTGGGAGAAAACGGTCAAACCAACTATTAAACTTATGATAGAGCCGCAAAGCAAAGTCCGAATCAGCAGAACCATAACGGACGGTTTCCACGTCCTGTGCGTCCAGTTCATCAAAGTGCTTTCCGTCCGTGACGCTTGAAAACGAAGGGAGCGGCTCTCCGAACAGTTCCTCCGCCAGCCTTTTTAGACCGCTCTCGTTCAGCTTGCGGAATTCGTATGTGCTTTTAAGGCTCATCTGTGACGCACAGATTGTGTCGTACAAGGGAGACTGAATCACAATGCCGCTCGCATATGCCATTGAGGATTCAAAGGCAATGTTGTGGGCAATCTTTATTGTCGTTTTATTCATAAGGAATGCCTTCAGAAATGCAAAAAAGGCATCCGTGTCTATATTACTGCCAACACGATGAGCGACAGGGACATAGATGCCTGTTCCTTCCTTAACAGAAAAGGAACAGCCGACTATATGCGCTTTTGCCGGGTCGAGCGATGCTTTATCTTCATCACGGAATGAATCGTCCGGGGACGTTTCAAAGTCAAATGCAACCAGCAGACTGTCCCCGATATATTCCTTAATACCTCCCACCGTGGTCACGCATTTATATTCTGTATTCATGTATATTCTCCTATGGTAATAACCCGGAGGAGCATTACACCCCACCGGGCATTACAGTCTTTTCTGTATTTGGTTACTTACTTCAAAGGTTCAATAATTTCGCCTGTTTCCGGGTCAACCATAGGCTCATCATCTATAAGTGATGCAGGTGTAAGGTTAGCTGCATAGTTTCTCGTTGTTTCCGTTACACCTGCTACAGCCGTGCGTTCTTCAGCAGTCAGCATACGAACAAAGCCAAAGACCGCCTGAGAATATGCAATGCCTAATGTGTTTGTTGCCTTTTTCAGAGTGATTTTAGTCACCACTTGATTCAGCTTACGTCCACGGGAAAGCTGGTTCTTCACATAGTTTGTAAAAGATTTCAGAGACCCAGTCGGCAGGGAAAGGGTAATCGGAAACAGCTCGCCCTCACGCAGGATGTAGAGCATACGCTTGTTCTTGCACAGCTTGCTCTGACCATCACCACTGCCAAACTTATTATACGGACAATTGGCACAGCTTCCTCCAGGAGTTCCGATACCGGTTACACCATCAAAAGAGCCGCAATCGGGAGGATTGTTTCCACCGTTATACTTATCACGATAATAAGCGTAAGCCGGATGGTTATACACAATGACACCGGTGATGTCCTTCGCCATCTCGGAATCCTCACCATCGGTGGAGGGGATTTCAAATGCCGTACCGCCGCCGGTAGGAAGCTTCACGCGGTCAAAAGTAAACTCCAATCCCTGGCAATCATCTGCCAAAGCCTCGTTCAATACCTCCTGGTTTGCAAGTGTAGCGAAGCCATCGCTAACTGCAAGTTCGTTCTGATTCTTTTCTGACATGATCTGTGTCCTCCTGTGAAATGTAGTAATTTATGATTTTGCATTGCTGCGGTGCTATCCATGCACCTAAGATTTGCGGATGCCGACCGACACTTTTTCGTAAGTGCTTACAGTATCGCCGAGCCATGTTGGGACATCTTCGCCCGTGGCTTCACGCTGCTCCTTGATAAAGGATGCGAGAGTGTTTGCGTTGACCGTCTCCGTAACCAGACTGCCGTATCCGTTTTCTTTCAGAGCCTGCATCATCTCGTCCTTGCGGCCGGACGCCGGGGACGCATAAAGTCTGCTCTTCAGATAGAATGTACTGCCATTACGGGAAAAACGGTCGAGCTCAGCTTCTGTCATGGCATTGGAGAGCTGCTCATCCAGTTCGGCAATCTCTGCGGTCAGAGCCTTGGTCTGCGCTTCAAGGTCTTTCTTCTGTTCCTGCAGTGACTTGAGCCTGTCAGCCATTTCAAAAATTTCTGTATTTTCCATCGGTGACTACCTCCTTTCACTTACTACCGAGAAATTCAACCCCCTCCGTGAGAGGTCAGTTTTTAAAGGGATTTTTGCCTTTGCGGTAATCGTCCACGAGCATCTTTGCGAGGTTCAACTTTTGCCTCAGTGCATACAGCACCTTGCGGTCAACCGTATCTTTGCAGACAAGATAAATGTAATGGCAGTTTTCTTTCTGTCCGGCTCTATGGATACGGGCTTTTGCCTGCTCAAAATTCGACATTGAATAGTCAAGAGAGTAAAATACCATTGCACTTGCCGCCGTGAGCGTGATGCCCAAACCAGCTGCAGCAATCTGTCCCACAAACACACGGCACTTTTCGTCATACTGAAAGCGATGGATTTCATTGTCGCGGTCTTTTACGCCACCGCGCACAACCGCGTATCCGATTTTTTTCTTTTCAATAAGCTCCTGAATATCGTCCAGTTCCGGTACGAAACGCGCCATAATGACGAGTTTTTTATCCTCAGCCATAGCGGAGTCGATGATGTCGGAAAGAGCGTCCAGCTTTGCGTGGCTTACGAAATTAACTATGCCGTTGTCATCGGTAAGGTGACCGCCCGTAATCTGCGACAAGCGCAGGAGCCGAGTGAGGATGTTCGCCGTGGTGACCTCCGAGTCGTCCAGTTCGGCGTAGCTTTCGTCCTCAATGCTATCATAGAGTTTTATGGCGTCCTTCTCCAGATCCACGGTACGGACTTCCTCTGCGATTGCCGGAAGGTCAAGGCACTCTGCTTTAGTTACACGAAATGCAACCGAATGGAGTTTACGAAGAAAATCGTCCATCATCCACTTACGGAAAATAGGTGTGTGGTTTTCATAGCCACCCATATCAAAATACTGGTTGCGGAAGGCATAGAACGATGTGCCGAAAATCTGCGGGTTAAGGAAACGATACTGTGAAAACACGTCCAATTCGCGGTTTGTTATGACCGTACCTGTGAGGAGCAGTTTGTATTCTGCCTTATCACCGATATGCTGCATTCCCTGGCTCTGCTTGGAGCGGTTTTCTTTCAGCTTATGCGCTTCGTCCGCAATCACCAAGTCTGCGTTGTATGCCAACAATTCCTTCTCAAGTCT
This sequence comes from Prevotella sp., assembly GCA_036758085.1. Lineage (GTDB taxonomy): Bacteria > Bacteroidota > Bacteroidia > Bacteroidales > Bacteroidaceae > Prevotella. Next base: position 13,434 of record DAIOXG010000015.1, read on the forward strand.
CCAAGTACTCTCGTAATTCACAACAACAATCTGCAAACCTGCGTCCGGCAGCTTAGCCAGCTGTTCCTTTTTCTTCGCCAATGTACCTTTCAAAATGGTGAGCGAATACGGGAAGTCGGCGAACTTTTCAAACTCCTCCTGCCATACGCCGAGAATGGAAAGCGGCGCGACCACAAGAACACGATTGACCTTGCCGTACTGGTACATACATCCCGTCACGGCGATGCTCACGATTGTCTTGCCGGTTCCCATTTCCATCAAAAGCGCCGTACCACGGCTCTTAAGCTGATCATCAAATACACCGAATTTATCGCAGGCGAAAGCAAAGGCTTTCTTCTGGTGGTCGTATGGCGTTGCTTTGATTGGCATCATCAGTTCAATGTTATCAGCCATTGCTCTCACCTCGCATTTTCTTGATTTCGATACCCTGCACGGTTTCACCCGGTGTCAGAACAAGCACCTCACAGAAATCTCCGAAAAGAAAGGTGAGCAGCCTTTTCGGAATACTTCTGCGTTCGCTCTGCAGGACTTCCTGCTTGTGACCGTTTAGGTCCGCAATGTTGATTTTTACTTTGTGTTTTAATCTCATGGATTCTTCCTCCTGTTTCTGAATTGCATTGCTGCAGAGGAGGGATGTATTTCCTTCCTCACTTACTACCGAAAAATTCAACCCTCTGTTAAGGGACGGTCGGTGGAGGACTCCGACCGCTATAAATACCGCCGCTCATTGCTCAGTCCTTCTTTGAGGTTTTGCGGCGTTTAACACGCTCTACCCCCAAGGACTTAGCCACCTTTTCGACAATTTTATTTTTCCTATTGGTGTACGCCTGAGCTGTCGGCAGCTTGCCCGTTTCCTCGGCTTCAGCCTGACGCATCTCCTCAAGCTGCTTGCCCATACCGAAATGGCTGAAAATGAAATCCTGCTGCGATTCGGTGCATTCCTCGTCAATGACGCGGCGCACCTGCGCTACCTGGGGATTCTCCGGCTCCGGCTCAGTAAACAGAGCGTCTTCCGGGCTGCCGCTCTTGTCAGCAATCGTGTCCCAAGGATCGACCGCGTCCTCGTTGTCGGGATCTGCCTTGTAGGTGTTCATCTTAGCTTCAAACAGGGGATCACGCAGTTCGCCCTCATAGCGATCCTGCAAATCCATTTCGTGGTCGGACTCATCAAGCATGATGGTCAGTTCGATCGACAGGTCTTTTCCGACCTCAAGTTTCTGAGTGACTACACGTTCTGTTTCCGGATCCCAATACTCGTAGCAATAGTACTTGCCGTCCGCTGTCAGATAGCAGTGGCGATTGGGATTAAACCCGCTCTTGCGTTTCTTTGAATCGATGCTCTTCATTTTGCATTGTCCTTTCCGTCCGAGGGAAGAACGGAAGGATGCAAAAAGAGCCTGCAGTCGAAGATGACCACAGGCTCCGTTTGACCGAAAATGGGCGCACGAAAACTACGGTGGGAGCATCTTCGTTCAAACCACAGCGTTTCAGCTGTTGGTGGAACTCTTATGCAACCCTCCGCCCTTATAGCGCTATTCGGACTTTAGATTGATATTTCAAAGCTGTCTGCTTTGATAGCAATATGATAGCAAAATTAAATAGTAATGTAAATTCCATGCGAATTGCATTACTTCTTCTGCATTATTCGCTCGAATACTTGTAATTTTGCAAAAAATATGATATAATTACTGTATTGCATTACTTTTTGCATTACTAATTTAGAGCAAAAAATAAGAGCCCCTCAAAAAGGGACTCCTGTACGATATGTTATTGGAGATGAAAATGGGAAAAATGGTGAACAAGATAGAAGAAAATTTTTTCACAAGCAATGTTTTTACGTTTGAATCGTATTCTTGCCACTGTGAAATTGAAAAGGGATTGAATATAATCGGAGAGCCAACTGAAATCATCAAGATTACTGCCGACAAAACGCAGCCTCTCCATTTTGCATTTGGCTCCAAGGTTGGCTTAGTGAGATTGAATGCCGACGGCTCTGTTGCGGAAAGCAATATTCTCGGCAAACTACTTGCCATTGACAACAGCAAGGTTGAGAATTATTTTGACTTTTTCAAGAGAAATGGTTTCCTCCTGCCGGTTTCGCAGAAAAACCATGACACCGTGGAGAAAAGCGAACTGGGTTACATCATCAACCGCTTGCACGCTACACTTCTTTTGATGTCAACCATTACTGATATGTCAAGAACCAGCTACGAAAAAATCATAAGAATGATTTTTTATCATCTGTTTTCACCTATTGTGCATATAGAAACCAGGGACGGTGCCTATAAGTATACCTCCTCAAAGCACCAATATACGCAATTTCTTGAAAACTATAAAAATGCAGAACGAGAAGAACGATTGTATGATACGTTCAATAATGCGGAATTTACATTCACCGATACTCTCGGAACAATCACCTTGAATGCCGATTTTGTTGATGGGGTTTTTAACAGAACACTTATAAACTGCCAATATGAAAATTCCTTGTTCAGGGAGGTCTTCACAGCCTACTGTTCACCTCGCGCCGGAAAACCCCAAAAAATGTTATCGATTAATGACTTCATATTCCGCTATCTTTATGAAGTAGGTGTGGTTATGCGTGTGGACTTGGATAATATCTATTATGTGGATGGAAAGGTGAGCAAAGCCAATTTCACTCCCCAAATGAAAAGCAGAGCTACTGAAATTGCCAAATTTCTCATAAAGGAAGAAATCGAAGCAAACCTCAGAAGAGTCAGACCAACTTATAATACTTACAAGTTGGAACCCACCTGGACCATAGATTCGCTTTTGAGTGCCTTGTATTTTGGTTTATTTTATATGAGACCCAATATGGAAAATTACCGCCGATGTGCCAATCCAAAATGCGGGGAGTTTTTCCTTGTACCAATTTCATCACAAAAGAAGAAATACTGCTGTCGAGAGTGTATGAACAGAGAAATGGCAGCTCGAAAACGTGCACGAGACAAAAGCAAAGCCACAAAATAGCAATAAAAAACACGGAGAGATCTTCATTTTGAATTTCTCTCCGTGTTTTTTAGTCAGTTGTGTCGGTTACGAACGGTTGTTCTATCACCACACTCAAGGCTGCACGGTCAGTATCATGGTTTCCATCGTAATTTTTCAGCAAATACCGAGTGTCTAACACAATTCCCTGGACACATTCGTAAATTTCAGGATTATCCGGATCGTCCACCCAATCTCCAACAGCCTCAGCTACATTTTCACACAACCCATGAATATCAAAGAAGTTTTTAGCACGATTATATGGCATGATAAAGGCATTAAACACCTGTGCACCGTCCGGTATTTTTCTGTTCTTGACGAACTGACCATATGTAATCTGCTTGTTAATGTCAGAGGATTGTGGCAAAGCATTGATTCCCAGCATAGGTGCGATGCCATAACGATAATATTTTGCGTCAAGCACATAATACTTACCGCCATAAATCATAATAGTGTCCGGTTCCAATGCACTGGCAGGCTTATCCTTATCCTTTCCATAACGCGCAGTCCATATGCCGTGTGGGAAATAATCAGCCTTATTAGGAACACCGAATACTTTGTCAATGAGTTTCTCCCAGACAGTCTCAAACTTATCTGTTCCAAAGTAGAATTGCTTATCAATGGTTTTGCTGTCCTTGAACTCGATCATTGCTATCATAGAACGGAATAGAGACTTATCTGCATCGTTGTTGGTGCTACCAAGTTTCTCGTTCAAAGTTGAAATAAACATATTCTTGTCGAAGGCTATATCGGGCTGTTCTGGTGTGTTCGTGGTATACAGCCAGCCGATGCGTTCAAAGCTTTCATACACGCAGTATTTATGAATGCGTGTGATAAGCCTGGTCATATCCGGCGAATAGTCTCTAACAACCTGCTTAAGGTAAATAAACGATTTCCCTTGAACCACCGGAACTAACTTCTTGGCCGTTCGTCCCCAGTCGGTTTTTCCACGTCCATCCACCTTGTATGTGACCTCAGTTTCGGTATAATAACTACCATTGTGATCCAAATAGTAGTTTATAACATTAAGGTAGGCCTGGATTGGAAAGTCCACCGATTGCGGTGCGGTGAACTTATCCATTTCCAGAACTCTGTCCGTTTTATCCGTGAATGCCGCTAATACCTGGAAAAGATTTTTAATGTCTCTTCGAAGCTCATCATCTTGCGCGGGCAGTTCGTAACCCATAGGAAAATAAATCATCGCATTTTCCGAGTCCGCCTTAATACCGACAAAACGGTCGCCATCGCCGTTTTTGTTGACGTGGCAATGGTCTCTGATCTTAAAATGCTCACGATCTATAGGCATATAGGCTCCTCCAATCTTTTAGGATGATTTCTTCGGTACGAGGGTGTTGAAAATATTCTCCTTGAAAACAAGGAATCTATCGTCCTTCTCAGAAGATACAAAAAGTTCAATAACATCTTCCAGGCTCTTTACTTTATCAAGGTCAAATACATCTTCCTTAGTAAACTTGAAAGCATCGTCCCACAAATACTTGAGTACCTTTTCTGGGAAACGGCTATTCTTGCTTTCGCTGCCATCACCCATTAGCAGGTCTTCCTTGGAAACAAAATGTGTACCCAGG
>DAIOXG010000016.1:0-17976 GCA_036758085.1 Prevotella sp.
AATCCATTTTACGTATAGTGATAAATGGCTCCTCTAACTTAGATACATAAATGTACTAAAGAGAAGAACCAAAAGTTTTTTCGGTCATTTTACCCTCACACCCTCACCCGGACGTCTGAAACGCCCTGTTTATCGAGCTTCTGAGGTGTGAGGGATAGTGTGAGGGGTCGATGCTTACCCCTCACACTTCCAATGAGAACGCAATGCTGATTTTTGAAACCATTATTCCGCCAGCTCTAAAGCTATCAATTGGCATCAGTGTTTCAATGCTGCACTCTTGGTGCAGCATTGAAATACTAAAGGTGCAGCATAGCTGCACCTTTAGTGTCACTATCGTTTAAGAATCATTTTTAGTGTAACCAGTTTTGGCTTTTTTTATTTTTTTCATAACTTTGCAACTTGAAAATAGATATACCTATGAATTCAATAAAAGGAAGACACTTTGACAAGATAAAATGTCTGCTGGTTATTATTGCCTTTATGGCAAATTGCATATCTTCATATTCATATAACATTAGAGTGCTCAACGCCGTATACCCGTCGGCATCAATTGAGCAGAAATGTATGCTTATCGACAGACAAGGAATGATATGGCTTGGCACTAACTCTGGAGTCAAGTCATACGACGGCTATCGCTTTAACTCTTTCCGCACTGATGCTCAATCACACAATATCCTGCCCAACAACCAAGTCCTGTCGATGACTGAAGACAACAACAACTGTCTGTGGATCGGAACAAAAAACGGACTGGTATGCATGGACAAGAAGCTTGGCAGCTTCACTACTTATCATCTGAAAGGCGACGATCAGCGCGAAATTTATACCCTGTTTACTTCTAAAGACGGCAACGTATGGATTGGTACCGATGCCGGCATAACAGTCGTAAACACTGCCACACATAACTTTCATCCGCTTTCGGGCAGAAACACAACTGTTGTGGAGCCCGACGGCAGACGACATCCGCTGGGCGGTATAAACGTGAAGTCGTTTATTGAAGACAAAGACGGCTCCATTTACATCGGTACATGGAACGACGGTTATTACCGTCTGGACCGCCGCCATCACCTAATCTACAAATACAACATCACCTCTAACGATAGCGGGAGCAAGGCTGGAGCCTACAACCTGATGCTCGACCCGAAAGGCAGACTGTGGATTAGCACCTGGGGCGACGGAATTAAATGTGCTACGAACCCGCGCAACCAGAAAAATCCAGGAATAATAAACCTCTTCAACGGCAACAAAGAGAATGCCATTAACTATAAGTTGCAGTACGACCCCGTTACCAATACCGTGTGGACCTGCTCCAGATATGGAGTGGGCGTGGTTGACTGCAACGACATCAGCCGTGGCTTCACCTATTATAATAATATAGGCAGCTTTGAGAAATACGACATTGAGAATGTTACTGACATCTGCACCGACGGACGCGGAAACATCTGGGTGCAGTGTATAAGCAACGGTCTGTTTCATATCAATACCAAAGCATCACTCTTTAGCCTACTGCCAATAATCCCTGACAACGGTATCGGCAACAGGGTGAAGTCGATATTCTCTGCCGACGGCAACAACTTCTGGCTCTCGTTCGCACCATCAGGAATAGCTACATTCAACCGCCAGACCAGCCACGTGGCAATCAACTCCGCCATTCCGGCACTGGCAAGCTTGCCGTATGACGTAACAAACACCCACGTGTCGTCGATTGTCAGCCATGGCAACGGCGAAATGTGGATGGCAAACAACGGTCACGGAATTATAGTAGTGAAAGGCGGATGGGCGGAAATACGCAACTCCGGCAACTGCCGGTATGTGAAAGACAATTTCGTCAAGGCTCTGATGTGCACGAGAAAGGGAGTGATGTTCATCGGCGAACGCCACCATCTGAACTATCTCCTGCCGTCGGGACAGAGCTATACGATATGTGGCGACATCGACGTGGTGGGCATCAGCGAAGACCATAAGGGCAATGTGTGGGTGGCTACCGAAAACAAGGGTATTATACGGATATCCGGAAACTTCAATAACCCGCGGACGCTGAAATAAACATACTTCTGTCCGCAGAACAACAACTACTCCGTAAACGACGCCATATTCTGCAAGGAGGACTCACACCACCGCATGTGGGCAATATCTAACAGCGGCGGACTTTTCCTGCTTGAAAACGGAAAATTCAATAATTTCAACGATGAGCTACACTGGGACATCGAGCGCATCTTCTCCATCGTGGAAGACAATCTCCATCGTCTGTGGCTCACCACCGACAATGCCCTCGTCTGCCTTACTTACAACGGCAAGGGTAAGGCACAGTATGCCACATATACCAACGAGAACGGATTGGGCAAGGTGTCGTTCATTACAAGCTCATGCATGAAATGGGGAGACAACGTGTACTTCGGATCGGGCAGAAACCTCATCACCTTCAACACCCGCTACGTGAACGGCAAGGAGATGTCGCCCGTGAAGAGCATCATCGTTACAGACCTGATTATCGACGACAAGAGATATGCTGAACTCGATTCTTTAATGAAACGCAAACTCGGAAAGTACACGCCGCAGTATCTGAAGAAAATCATAATACCGGCATCGGTAAACAAATTCTCTGTGGAGTTCGCCCTGCTGAGCTATGTCAACACATCGGAATGTAAATACGCCTACAAACTCGAAGGATATGACAAAGACTGGCACTATGTTGATGCCGACCTGCGTCAGGCAACATTCGAGAATATCCCGTCGGGAAACTACAAACTGTGCATCAAGGCTGTCGACAGCTACGGACGGTGGACGGAAATGCCATACAAGATAAGCATTCACGTGTTGCCGCCATGGTATGCCTCATGGGGGGCTTACATCCTCTATGTGCTGATGCTCATTGGCGGAGTGTACCTCTCTATCCTGTGGTACAGGGAACGGCTGCGCACAAAGAACCGACTGCAGATGCAGGTGGTGTTTACGAATATCACCCACGAACTGCTCACGCCACTAACCGTAATCTCGGCGTCTGCCGACAGTATCTGTCATGACCATCCGGACATGCAGCCCCACGTGTCGCTCATCCACAACAACATCAACCGGCTGACCCGCATGTTGCGCCAGATTCTTGAAGTGCGCAAGGCTCAGGCGGGAAAGCTGAAGCTACAAGTGGGCGAGGGTTGTCTCGGCGACTTCTGCAAGGAGACTTGCATGAGTCTTGTGCCGATATTCTCGCAGAAAGAAATCACATTCAACCAAAACATAAACTGTCTGGGAGAGAAGGTTTGGTTTGACAGCGACAAGGTGGAGAAGATTCTCTACAACCTGCTGAGCAATGCCGTGAAATACTCTAACAACGGCGGACACGTGGATGTTAGCGTTACTATATCCGGCAACAAGGCTGAGATAAAGGTGGAAGACAACGGTATCGGTATATCGAAAGAGAAACTGAAGCATCTATACAGCCGCTTCCTCGACGGAGACTACCGCAAGATGAACGTGATGGGAACGGGTATCGGACTGTCGCTCGTTAACGACCTCGTAACGCTCCACCACGGACATATCAGCTGCCACAGCGTGGAGGGCGAGGGCACGGCATTCACCATAACCTTACCTGTTGACAAAGACAGCTACTCGGAGGAGGAAATATCAAAAACACCAACGACAGCGGTACAGTATTCTGCTCTTAACTCTCCTATGGACGAGGCTGATCTCGAGACGGCTACCGAAAAGGCGGAAAAGGACGGAGAGAAGGACTACACTATTCTCGTGGTAGAGGACAATACCGAACTGCTCACGCTGATGAAAAATATCCTTTCGGGACACTTCAACGTGAAGACTGCCGTGAACGGAGAGAAGGCTCAGCGCATTATTGAGAAAACGGCTCTCGACGTGGTAGTAACGGATGTGATGATGCCGGTGATGAATGGTATCGAACTGACGAAATGGATTAAGCAGAGCGAGGAATATTCGCAGCTCCCGGTCATCATGCTAACGGCAAAGACGCAAGACGACGACCGCAACGAGGGCTATAAAGTGGGAGCCGACGAGTATATCACCAAGCCGTTTAATCTTGCCGACTTACTGATAAGGATTGAGAATATCATAGAAAACCGCGAGAGAGTGCGCCGCAAGTTTGAAACACAGACTGACTATAAGGTGGAGGAGCAGCACTACAGTAGTCCTGACAAGGTTTTCCTGGAGAGTGTAATAGCCAAGATTATGGAGCATATCCTCGACAGCGACTATGGACGCGAACAGCTCGCCGCCGACCTCTGCATCAGCAGTTCGTCGCTCTACAACAAGCTGCGCGCCATTACGGGACAGAACATCACGAGCTTCATAACGAGCATCCGACTGAAGGAGGCTTGCCGAATACTGAGAGCCGAACCGACGATTAGGGTCAGTGAACTGTCTTATCGCGTTGGATTCTCTACACCGCGGTATTTCTCGCAGTGCTTCAAAAAGGAATTCGGAATGCTCGTTAAGGAATATGTGGAAAAGGAACTAAAGGCTATGGAATAGCCCTCACACTTACCCTCACCACCCCTCACACTTACCCTCACACTTGAAATCCCGATAAACAGGGACTTCCCGGGGTATGTGTGAGGGTGTGAGGGTAAAATCACAAAAAACATTTTGGGTCTTCTCAAATTTTAATACATTTATGTATATGGGGCAGAGGAGACATTTATCACTATACGTAAAATGGAGTTCAGGAGTTTGTCTGATGAAGTTTTTCTATAAAAGAAAGAACTTGTACTATAATTTGAGAAGAACCATAAAAATCTTCATGTAATATATGTTTATATGAAATATTTTTTTACCTTTGCACACATAACATGTGTTAGTAAAACAAACATACCTTATTGAAAATCAAACAAGAATGAAAGCATTTTTGATAATTTTAATGACATTAGCTTGTTTCCCTTTTATTTCTGTATCTGCACAGAGTGTATCGTATTCTTATGACAGAAGCGGAAACAGAATCGGCAGAAAGTCTTCTTCTCCCAACAGGGTAAAGACAAAGGAACGTAATGTTACCGGTAATGCTGTTTCTTCGGATGTAAATGCCGTTTACAACAGCATCTCGAAAAATATAGATATAACATCTGGGGATTTTCTGCGTACTCCAATGAAAATTGGTGTTTATTCCGCATCCGGGCAGGCGATTTACAGCTCTATAATTTCGAAAGAACATATCACTATAGATGCTTCTTCTTTTCCTGTCGGAATATATATAGTGGAAATAGAGTGTGGAGAAACGAAACTAAGCAGAAAAATAACGATTGAATAGCATGAAAGACATTGTCCGATACATATTCCTGATATTTTCTTTACTGTCCTTGCCGTCCCATGCACAGACTTCATTGGAGATAATTGGCAACTATAAAGTAAAACCTGATACGACAAGTCCAAGCGACAAGTCTGTGGGTGGAGTTCCCGTAAGCTTCGATGTGTTACAGACTGGAGCCGCGACATTTTCCATTCCGATAGAATGTCCAAAGGGTGTAAACGGCATGCAGCCCAATATCAGTATCGGATACAGTAGCCAGAACGGTGAAGGCTTTGCCGGATGGGGATGCAGTATTCAAGGAGTTTCTGTAATTACGCGAGGAATGAAAACTGTATATCATGACGGGGCGGCAAATGGCAGAGACTATTCAGAGAATGATGCCCTGTATCTCGATGGAAAACGTCTTGTGCAGAAATACGGGAATGGTATTGTCAACGGAGCGACATTCGTATCGGAAACGGATCCGTACAGCGTCTTTACGATATGTGGCAGCGGTCCGGAAATGTGGATTTGCGGAAAACTGTCAAACGGAAATACCGTATGGTATGGGCGCGATATAGACAGCCGTCAGTTTATTACAACGTTTTCGAATGTTACGGTTGTAAACGCCTGGTATCTGTCTTATGTTGAGGACAGAAACGGAAATGCCATGGGGATTATGTATGAACGGGACAACGGTACTGTTTACCCTTGGTACATTTCATATGGGGCAAATGTAAAATGTAATGCGGAGCACTGCATGTCTGTAACATTCGGTTACGAACCGCGTGATTTCAGTATCCCTTACAACATAAACGGAGTCAAATGTGCCAACCGGCTTCGCCTTAAATCTATAGAGACAAGCTGCAACAACAAGCTGTACCGCAGATACTCGCTGGACTATGAAACCAATCAGACAACACAAAAAGAGAGGCTTGTTTCCGTATCTGTAACTCCGGGCGAAACGACAGAAGGACGCAAGATAAATATGACATGGAGCGGTCAAGCGCCCAATGGTATAAATGCAAGAACCGTCGATGTCCCCGAAACGAATTATTACCTTACGGAAAAGCTTAACCGCTATTTCACTGCCACTGACATCAACGGCGACGGAGTATCTGACATATTGGAGTTCGCCCCAGTGAAAATCACAACTTCATACGGAGTAAACAGTTCAAGTGGTATTCTTGACAACTATTGTATACCGTACCTTTCATCTATAGACGGTGATGGAAATGTAAAATACAAGATACAAAATCATATAAGTCTTGGTGGCGACATCAACTTCGACGGTTTTATAGACGGCATGGGAGCACCGGTATTCACCGATATGAATGGTGATGGCATACAGGATGTTATAATCCCAGATATACGCATAATAAAGTCCTTGAATGTCAAGAGAGTCCTTTTCTATACTATATACGGCAAGAGGGCGGACTATGTGGACAGCGACAAGGACGAGATAGGTTTTTCGCTTGTAAATAGCGACAAGTTTCCATTGTATACTGCGGCAGACCTTGATGCCGACGGCAAGGGCGAAATCATCACGCTTGAAAGAGACTGCGACAAACAGGGAAAATATGTGCTTACAGTCATGCCGTATGTGAAGAGGGGAGGAACCTCCGATTATTCAAGAGCTTGCATCAAGCTGAAGTCTACTCCACAGAATCTATTGACCGGAGACTTCGACAACGACGGCTTGACGGACTTGCTTGTCTTGGAAAACGGATGCAGCGAACTTATATTGAATAAAGGTGAAAAGAAACCTTATGACGGAGACCGACACTGGATAGTTTCCATGCAAAACGTGAAGAACTCGAATATGGTTGAAACTGGCGATTTCAATGGTGACGGATGCTTAGACGTTGTGATGTTCAGCGACAAGAAACTTACCATTGCCCTCGGCGACGGCAAAGGAAATTTCACGCTTTGCAGTCCGCAGACTTTTGAGAATCTTGACAGTTATGCCTTTAAAAACTCCGAATCGAAAATGTTTGCCTATGATTTCAACCGCGACGGCAAGACCGATATTGTCATTGCAAAGGCAAACATGTCACATCACAAGAATTTTATAGATACAAGAACTTTCTGGCTGCAGTCGCAAGGCAACGCTTTCAGTCTACAGTCTATGGCTGTCTCAAAAAAACGCGACGATGCAAAAAGTCAACGTCATATCATCGGTGATTTCGACGGTGACGGATATATTGATTTGCTCAATTACGGCAACCAGTGCTATGATACGGTTGGCGCGTCAGAAGAACCGAAGTTTTATGTTTACGGCAGACATGCGGAGCCGTCGGAAGACAAAGTCGTACATGTTGACAACGGCTTTGATACGGATGTCTCCATTTTATATGCCAACAGTATCTTGCCGGAAATCTGCAAGCCTAAATCCGATGCGGTATTCCCGATAATAGACTGTGTCGTACCCGCCAGTGTCGTCTCGAATGTAAAAAAGAATACAGGAATAACCGGTGTACAGGAAACGACATTCAGGTATGAAGGATTGAAAGTGCATGTTCAAGGAAAAGGAATCCTCGGATTCTCAAAATTTACTGCAACAGACATCGTAACAGGCTCTGTGAAAGAAACGGAGATAAAGGAATATGACAATGACAGTTTCCTGCCGAAACATATAAAGACGACTGAAACGACGGGTAATACAACTGCCGTAACGGAAACTGTGAACATGATTGCATCAGTTGTCGGCAAATCCTATCTTTCCTGTCCGCAAAGCGTTGTTGACACAGACATTGACGGTAACGTAACCAAGACGGAATACATTTACGACAAAGCCAGAGGATACCTGACAGAAAAGAAAAAGACAAATGACGACGGTTCTTATGTCAAGACGGTCTGTGGCAGTTACGGATGCTATTCCGGGAAGTGGATGCCAAAGACCTCGACAACGGTGATGAAACATCCAGATGACAGTCAAGAATATACTGACGTAACACGTATGGAATACGACAATCGCGGAAATGTTACGTCAACCGTTTCACATGCCGGAACAGACAAAGAAGCGTCAACGGACATGACTTATGACAATTTCGGCAATGTAACATCTGTATTGTCTAAAGCCGGTTCTTTGCAGACCTGTACGACATATACAGAATATAGTAAAGACGGGAGATTTGCCATACATACGTATACGGAACCAGCCTCTACCGACGTTTCTTGCACCTACGACAACTTCGGCAACTTGTTGGCAGAAACAGACAAAACAGATCAAGCTTCTCCGCTTACTACAACCCATATCCTTGACGAATGGGGAAATGAAACGGAGACCGTATTCCCAACAGGAAAAGTTTCTGGTGTATTGACGAAATGGAAGAATATTGCAGACAAGTCTTATTTTACGGTCTCATACTCCAACGATACCCCGTGGACAAGAATAGAATACGACCGCCTCGGCAGAGAACTCCGTCGGGAAACTGTTAATGCCGGAGATGTACCGGTTACGACAGCCACAGAGTATGACCGAAAAGGGAATGTCGCTTCTGTTGTCATTCAGACAGGCAAGCTCTCAACCTCAAAAAACATGACCTACGATGAAACCGGAAGACTTCAGTCCGAAACGTACTCGTCGGGAAAGACCATAAACTATACTTATGGTAAAAGAAAAGTAACAGTAAATGCCAACGGACATTCCTTTGAAAAAGAATATGATTCTTGGGGAAATGTGAAAAAGAGCACAGATCCCATAGCTACAGTAGAATATGAATATTATTCCAACGGAAAGACAAAAAGAGCTACATGTTGCGGCGCATCTACAGAAATGGACTATGATGCGGCAGGCAACCGTATCCTTTTGGAAGATGTGGATGCCGGAAAAATAACGAGCGAGTATGATGCGTTGGGCAGAAATACCAAACTGCAGGATGAACAGGGAAATGTGATATCCAAGAGCTATGACTGTTTTGGAAGAGTTACGTCAGAAAGCGGAGCGACAAATTCTGTTGAATATAAGTATAATGCGAAAGGACAAATTACTTCTGCATATAGCGGCAATAATTCCACCAGCATTATTCATGACAAATTCGGACGCATAACGATGGAGCAGAGAAGTCCTGAATTTAGTGAAATACAGATAAGCGGATATAAGTACAACGACATCGGACAGGTGTATGAAGAAACATTGCCCGGCAATATAAAGGTGAAATACGGCTATGATTCATACGGAAACCTCGTGTCAAGGAGTATTGGCGGCATAGAAATGTGGAAGCTCATTTCGGATAACGGGAAGACTGTGCGTCACGCCTTGCTTGGTGGCAAGCTGGAAAATGTTGTGGAAAGGGACAAAAATGGATACGTGTCTTCTGACATTCTGTATTTCGGCGGAAAGGCAATAGACTGGATTAAATATTCGTTCAATGCAATTACCGGCAATCTGTCGAGAAAGTCAAGAAAGGGTGATACATTCGTCAGTTCTTACAGCTATGACGCTATGGACAGACTTACAGACTGTATCCCAATGGCTCAGATTGGAATCATAGATACAGCTTTGGTCGCAAAACCTTTAATAGGTAATACATCGTTGCCTGGCGGTATTGGTGTTGTATTGCCTGGCGACAGATATCCTATGACAATCGGCGACAAGTACGTGTATGCAGACAACGGCAATATACTGTCTACAACGGCAGTTGGTAACTATACATACGACGACAGTCGTCCTCATGCAGTAAAGACTGTTGAGAACAAAACAGGTTCTATACATTCAGCATCGCAGCAAGTCGTTTACAATAACCTCAATTTCGTTGACGGTATAATGGAGGGAGACGGAGACGACATGACGGACCTTGAATATTATTTTGGTACAGACAATAGCCGCTGGCACGCCGAATACTACAAGGGCAACAACGTATACCGCACCATAGACTACGGCGACGGATATGACAAAGTAACGGAAAACGACACGATTCGGGAATTTTGGTACATTGGCGCCGATATACTGTTGTATCGTGAAAACGGTGGAACGCTTAAAGCCTTTTATATGCTGACCGACAATGTCGGCAGCATCGTCGGCATATATGATATCGATGGCAAAGAGTTGTTCCGTGCCGACTATGACCCTTGGGGCGTAATGACCGTAAGACGTAATGACATAGGTTTCATTAGAGGCTATACCGGTCATGAGATGCTTCGGGAGTTCAATCTGATAAACATGAACGGCAGAGTGTATGACCCTCAGACGTGCCGCTTTCTAAGTCCCGACAATTACGTGCAAGAGCCTGACAACAGTCAAAGTTTCAACCGGTATTCGTATTGTTTGAACAATCCGCTGAAGTATAATGACCCGAGCGGAGAATATGCATTGTTGGATGATGCTATTGTTGCAATTCTTGGTGGCACGGTAAATCTTGTGGCAAATGTTATGGAGGGTAATATACACGGTAACGTGTGGTCTTGTGTTGGTAAAGGAGCTGCAGCGTTTGTCTCTGGGGCAATAGCGGGTATTGGAGGTATATATCCGGAAGCTGGAGGCTGGGCTTGGGGAGGTGCCGTTGTCGGTGCAACCAATGCATGGCTGTCAGGTGAAAGCGGTTGGGGAATTGTAGAGGGGGCTGCAATAGGAACACTGTCGTCAGGAATCAGTTCTTATGTAGGTAAATATCTTGGCATTGCATTTGGTTCTATTAATCTTGCTTCAAAGGAGATAACAAGTCCTATTTTGAATGGCTTACTTAATGGGGCGGTTTTAGGCTCCGCATGCGGATTCGTCTCAGATTTTGCTATTGCTTTAATGCAAGGAGCGTCAATAGAAGAAGCCTGCAATGCCAGCCTCAATGGGGCTGCAATAGGTGGATTGACGGGTGCAGCCTTTGGTATAGGAAGCGGAATTAAGTCTGCCAGGGAGAACAAGGTCAGTCCGTGGACAGGTGAAAAGATAAACATGCACCATTCGTTTGCAAAATTTCTTGGCGGAGATCCGAAGCAAGAACTAACTCCGATGTCTTTGGGGAGACACCAAAGATATCATAGAGAATTTAATGAATATTTGTTGGAACAAACTGATGAATATGGGAATAATATGAGACCAGTAAAGGGTAATTCGGGTAAAGTTATAAGATCGAATTTCGACTTTGATACAAGAAAAAGTGCAGCTCGACAATTCTATGATATGCATCCTTATAAATATTGGGATGCACGATTTGATTTTTATAGAACTAATGGTTTAAAATGGCAATGGAGGCCTTGGTAAGTGATGGAGAATATTTTATCTTTTTTTCGTTCTAACAAAAGAGTTAATAATGAACGTTCTATTAATGTTCCTAAAATTTGTAACGTGTTTAATGTTGTTGCAAAAGATTTGTCTGCATACGATGCAGAATATATGTATAAAAATTGGGATAATATGCCAGGAGTATGTCCGTATTGTCATTCAAAATTTAAGTCTGTGCCAGACATTAATTATAGATTGAGAAAGAGAAGATTCGATGTGTATTGTACGTATGATGGTTTTTTTATAGTGTCAGAAAAATTTAAAAGCTTTTGTGAAATAAACAAATATGGAAATATTGTGTTTAAAAGTTTTAAAAATAAAGGATATTATTTCTTTGAGCCACAATCTATATTTCTGACAAATATATTTTGGCATCCTTTTAATAAATTGGGTTATTGGTGTGATAAATGTAAACACTATTCTGAGGTAAGCGGAGGTGTTCTTAAAGATGATACTTTCATTCTCGAGTCAGATGATTTTATTATGCGGACAGACAATTTTAGAGGTTCGTTTGAAAGTAAATCTCCAGAGATTATTGTTGGGTTGAAGACAATGGAGAAGATGAAAGAATTTGGATTGAAAGGACTGGTGTTTACTGATGTATGGGGATAAAAGCAGATTGGGAAATGAAAATATTTAATAAAAAAGATTTTAGTATATATAAAATTAGAGGGTGTGATATACCACATGTAGAAACTTCACGTAGTATAGTTGCCAAATCGTTGGATGGAGTTATTTTAAACTCTATGTATGGAGATAATGTTAATGTCCCTTGTTTATGTCCTTATTGTTATTCCAAATTAAAATCTGTGCCTAACCTTGATTATGTGCCAAATAAAAGACGCAATGATTTTTATTATACAAGTGATGGCTTTTGTATCGTGTCGCAGAAATTCAAAGATTTCTGTGATGCGGGACGGTATGTTAGTCTTAATTTTCAGAAACTTAATACCTATGATTTTTACTTTTTTGAGCCACATAAAATTTTAGAAACAAATATCCGTTGGACTCCGTTCAACGAATTTAAATATTGGTGCAATGCCTGTAAGAATTATGCTGAACTTACAGGTGGAGTACTTAAAGAAGAATCTCTTAAATTAGAGACAAATGATTTCATTATGCGAACGGACAATTTCTTTGGAAAATATGAAAGTAAGCATCCTATAATAGTTGTAGGTCTTGAAACAGAGCGGAAAATGAAAGACTTTGGGCTGAAAGGTATTGATTTTGGTAATGTTTATGGTTAATATTTAGTCGTACAATATTTACCAATTCTTTGAATTAATATAAGATGAAATATATTATTTTTATTTTTTTTGTTTTTGCGATAGTTAGTTGTTGCAGCTGGTCTACAACAATATGTGTTATAAACAAATCAGGATATAATTATCTTGGATGTTATTCCTATTCAGACTCTTTTTGCAATTCCAATATGGGTTATGACGATATTGCAGAATTTGATACATGTAAACAAAAGTCGCTTGAATGGCTTAGATTCTCACATAATTATTGTTCCAAAGGTGATACTCTTTATTTAAAATTCCCAACACGAAATTATGACGAGATTTTTGAAAAGTCCATAGACGGGAAAGTGCGCTTCTTTTTTATTAAGGATAGCAATTACCTGAATACTCCATGGGATACAATTGTAAGATATCAGATGTATGATAGAAAATATATTTTAGGTAAGAAAGAACTTGAGCGAACAGGTATGAAAATTATCCTAAAATAAATGATTAAGATAATGAATATTTTATTTTCGCATGAACCACCAAAATATCCATGTACATCATGGATGTAATGATAATTAAACCATGCAATAAAGTCTGTTTTATAAACATTATCGTTCATTTATGAATACAAATCGTGCGAATAATGAATTTTGTACATCGTTTAACGATAATGGAACTATCTTTTTTTCGTATCATTATACTTTTGCAAGCGAAAACGAAAAAACGATGAACCTATGACACATACATTCAAACCTCTATTAATGCTTGCTACTGCAATCGCTCTCATGGCAATGCCGATGACTGCCGAGGCAAAAGGAGGCACATTCAAAGCTGGCAACAAGACTTTCCTCCTCAACGGAAAACCGTTTGTAGTGAAAGCCGCAGAACTGCATTACCCGCGTATCCCAAAACAATATTGGGAACACCGCATAAAGATGTGTAAGGCACTTGGCATGAACACCGTCTGTCTGTATGTGTTCTGGAACATTCATGAACCACAGGAGAACAAGTTCGACTTCACCGGACAAAACGACGTGGTGGCATTCTGCCGACTGGCTAAGAAAAACGGTATGTATGTTATCGTTCGTCCAGGACCTTACGTCTGCGCCGAATGGGAAATGGGCGGACTGCCTTGGTGGCTGCTGAAGAAGAAGGATATCAAGCTGCGCGAACAAGACCCGTATTTCATGCAGCGAGTGGCTCGCTTCGAAAAAGAAGTGGCTCGACAACTCGCTCCACTGACGATAAAGAACGGCGGACCTGTCATTATGGTTCAAGTGGAGAATGAATACGGAAGCTACGGCGAAAACAAACCGTATGTAAGTGAGATTCGCAACACGCTACGCAAATACTGGGGCAACGACGTAACGCTCTTCCAGTGCGACTGGAACTCAAACTTCGAGAAGAACGGGCTCGATGACCTTGTATGGACTATGAACTTCGGAACGGGTGCCAATATCGACAACCAGTTCCGCCGACTGAGAGAACTCCGGCCGGAGGCTCCGCTGATGTGTTCTGAGTTCTGGAGCGGATGGTTTGACAAATGGGGCGCAAGACATGAGACGCGCCCGGCAAAAGACATGGTGGAAGGTATCGACGAGATGCTCTCGAAGGGGATATCCTTCTCGCTATATATGACACACGGAGGAACAAGCTTCGGTCATTGGGCTGGAGCAAACTCCCCTGGATTCGCCCCCGACGTAACATCATACGACTATGATGCACCGATAGGCGAATACGGACAGGCAACGGAGAAATATTGGCTACTTCGCAACACTTTACAGAAGTATTCTGACACAAAGCTGCCGGATGCGCCTAAGGCTCCAATGCCATTGACTACAATACCCGAGTTCAAGCTCTCATTTGCGGCTCCGATATTCTGCGGCACTGACAGCGTCGCCACCAACCGCAACACTCTGACTTTTGAGGATATGAACATGGGCTGGGGTTCGATGATATACAACACCACTCTGCCGGAAATCAAAAGCGGAAGCATGCTGACAGTAAACGGACATGACTTTGCACAAGTTTTCATCAACGGCAAGTATATCGGAAAGATTGACCGCGTGAAGAATGAACGCTCTCTGGTACTTCCGGCTACGGAAAAGGGACAGACGCTGACTATCCTCGTGGAGGGTATGGGCAGAATTAACTTCGGAAGGGCTATAAAAGACAATAAGGGTCTGCTCGGCGATGTTACTCTCTCTGCCGATATCGACGGCGACGAAGTTACATGGAACCTCAAGGACTGGCGCATGCGCTCTATTCCTGACGACTATGCTACGGCTATTAAAGCGATGAATTTTGCTCACACCGACTTGTTCACGCCCGACATGACTCCTGCCGGAATTGGATATTATAAAGGGACTTTCAACATGAAAAAGGTTGGCGATACCTTCCTCAATATGGAGAAATGGGGAAAAGGACAGGTTTACGTCAATGGTCATGCTCTCGGAAGATTCTGGTCTATCGGTCCGCAACAGACTCTCTATTGTCCTAGCTGCTGGCTGAAGAAGGGAAAGAACGAGATTGTAGTGCTCGACGTGGTCGGAACAAAGACTCCGGTGGTTTGGGGACAGGACAAGCCGGAACTCGACAAGCTACAATTAGAGAAGAGCAACAAGCACAACAATATCGGCGACAAGCCAGATCTCAATTCTGCCACTCCTGTGGCTCAAGGCACAACGAAAGCCGGCAACGGATGGCAGACTATCGAGTTCGGAAAGACTGTGAAGGGGCGTTATCTCGCCTTGCAGTGTCTCGACACTCACGACAGCGAACCGCTCGCCATTGCTGAGATTTATCTGAAAGGCGACGACGGCAAGAGGATTGGCAGAGAACAATGGCAAGTGAAATATGCCGACAGCGAGAATGAACTCGGCAACCACACGGGCGACAAAGCCTTCGACTTGCAGGAGTCTACATACTGGCAGACGGAAAAGGCTGCCGACTTCCCTCACCTCATCGTGATTGACCTCGGAGCTGAACAACAGGTAAAGGCTCTCGACTATCTGCCGCGAATGGAACAGGGTGCTCCAGGAAGCATGAAGAGTTTCAAGGTGTTCGTGTACTAAAAGCTCTGAATGCCGACAACGAAAAAGAATTGACTTGTAGATATATAATATTAAAAAGATGATACTGCTTTTTATTTTCAATAGGGATTGAAATAGATTTTGTTTTAGGTTTTAAGTAATTTAACCAGTTTGACATTATTGCATATAGGTATATTAGTAGTTTGGTATTGATTAGCAGGATATTTTGAAAAGACATTAAGTTTGCAATGTTTTGATTGGTATTAGTTTAAATGGTAAAAGATTTCAGGATTGTATAATAAATGAGTCTGCGGGAGCAGGCTCATTTGTGCTTTTGAACGATTCTCATACTTTTTGTGACGATAAGTCTACACAATTAAATTAGAAAATAAATACTTTTGTGCATTCAAACTATAAAACCATAATAATAAAGAGATATGATGAAAAGAATTCTTCTTTCTGCAGTGGCAGCCTTGATGATGCTGCCGGCTTTTCCACAGCCGAAGAATATCTACGGCTATCTTTACTGCCACATGAGCCGTAAGGGCGAGTGGACGGCTTTTGCTCTCAGTCGCGATGCCGAGAACTGGCATGACCTGAATGGAGGCAAGGAGGTATACGACACAAAAGCCCTATCGAGAATCGAGGGCGGGGCAAGGGATGCCTATATCAACCGCTCTGCCGACGGCAAGGGTTTCGTAATGGTAACGACCGACATGTGTGTGGCTAACAGTCACAAGTGGAACAACTACGGCATTGACTTGCTAAAGAGTGATGACCTGTGTCACTGGACTTCAGTTACATTCGATTTCCGCAAGGGTCCACAGATATTCTGCGACCCGGAATCGCCTGATGTATACAAGGACTACAGCGGCATTTGCCGAGTTTGGGCTCCACAGGTGGTATGGGACAAGGACTATACATGGAAGGACGGGACTAAGGGTGGATATTTTATATACTATTCGCTCCTGAACAAGCCGGAGGATAAATACGACCGCGTATTCTACTCTTATGCCGACCGCTCGTTTACTAAGATTACCAAGCCTCAACTGCTCTTCGACTGGGGCTATGCCACCATTGATGCAGACATTGTATATGTAAAGGCTGACGACAAATACCACATGATGATAAAGAAGGAGGGCGGACAGAGAGGTATCTTTGCCACTTGTTCCGACAAGCTGACGGGTCCGTGGCCCGAGCCGGACACAAAGGACTATGTGAAGTTTGAAGGTAACAAACAGTGTGAAGGGGCTTCGGCTTTCCAGGTTGCAGGCGACGATACTTGGCGCGTGGGATATGTGGAATATTCATCGAACCCGACGAAATACCGCATCTGCCGGGCAGACAAGAACCTGCGCAATTTCCATTCGCCTACAGATATTAAGGGCGTGAGCGATCCGCAGCACGGTTCCTTCCTGCCGCTGTCGAAGAAGGAATACTTGCGTTTGGAGAAATTCTGGAATAAGTAATGACGGTGGGAAACGAATAATAAAACAGTAAATTTTGCTTCATAAAAGGAGTCTGTGAAGACTCAGATATAAAGAGACCGGGACGTGTGAGAAGGATTCTACTTTACACGTCCCGGTCGGTTTTTATAGTGTCATTTTATAATTTTACCACTTATTATTTTGCCACCTTCACAGCCTTGCCGTTTGCAAGTTTGTTGATGTGCAGGCGGTTGGCAGCAGCCTGACGGCTCTTCTTTCCGTCGATGCTGTATGAAGCGACAACCTTGTTTGACTTTGCCTCAGAAGCGGCATTGTCAACACCGTCGGTTCCTGTCTTTGTATCGATATAGTAAGTACCCCAGCAGAGATTGCTTTCGTCCATATCAACATATCCGAAGCCCTGGATATAACGGCCGTCAGGAGTTATAGAGCAAGGGGTATTGCTTTCGTTGGCATCCATCTTGGCGATGTCGGTGAGGGTCGGGAATACCTCTGACATACGCTTTGCCTCTGTTTCGCCTGCCTTAACGATCATTGCGTAGCGCGCACCAGAAGCATCATCCTCGATATACCCGATGATAGTACCATCGTCGGCAATAGCGTTGGAATAATAGAAAACGTCTGCGCTTGACTCCGGACAAGTGATTGTCTCATAAGTGTCGGTCTCTACATTATAGCGACCGATTACCATACCATGATCATAGTCGTCCTTGCCGTGGATATTGAGAGCTACATATTTGCCATTGCGGCTGATGGCAGCACCCTCAAAGGTATCGAAGTCCTGCGGACCACTGAA
>DAIOXG010000017.1:0-17348 GCA_036758085.1 Prevotella sp.
TGCATCGTGTTCCCTACTATGCTGAAGGCTCACGGCGACTATATCTTGCCTGACAACGTGCCGGCTAACGAGTTCCTCAACCTTGAGAACGACAAGATTTCCACTTCGCGCAACTGGGCTATATGGCTGCACGAATATCTCGTGGACTTCCCTGGAAAACAGGACGTGCTGCGCTATGTATTGACGGCTAATGCTCCGGAGACTAAGGACAACAACTTTACATGGAAGGACTTCCAGGAGCGTAACAACAGTGAGCTGGTGGGTGTTTACGGTAACTTCGTGAACCGTGCTTTGCAGCTGACAAAGAAATACTGGAACGGCGTGGTGCCTGAATGTGGCGAACTGACTGACTACGACCGACAGACGCTTGAGGAGTTCAAGGATGTGAAGACTAAGGTGGAGCAGTTGCTCAACGTGTTTAAGTTCCGCGATGCACAGAAGGAAGCCATGAACTTAGCCCGCATCGGAAACAAGTATATCGCTGACTGTGAGCCGTGGAAGGTGTGGAAGACTGACCCGAAGCGTGTGGAGACTATCCTGTATATCTCGCTGCAACTCGTGGCTAACCTCGCCATCGCCTTCGAACCGTTCTTGCCGTTCAGCAGTGCTAAACTGCGCAAGATGCTCAATATCGACACATTTGAATGGGAACAGCTGGGCTCTACCGACTTGCTGAAACCGGGTCATCAGCTTGCTGAACCGGAACTGCTCTTCGAGAAGATTGAGGACGACGTGATTCAGCATCAGCTCGACAAGCTGGAAAATATCAAGAAGGAGAACACTGCTGCCGCCTACAAGCCTAAGGATATCAAGCCGACGGTTAGCTTCGAGGATTTCGAGAAGCTCGACATCCGGGTGGGTACTATAAAGAACTGTGAGAAGGTGAAGAAGGCTAACAAGCTTCTGAAGTTTACTATCGACGACGGTTCTGGCACCGACCGCACCATCGTGAGCGGCATCGCCAAGTTCTACAAGCCGGAGGAACTGATTGGCAAGCAGGTTTGCTTTATCGCCAACTTTGCTCCACGCAAGCTGATGGGCATCGAGAGTCAGGGTATGATTCTCAGCGCCGAAAACTTCGACGGCTCGCTCAGCGTGACTCGCATAGACCGCGAAGTGAAGCCGGGAAGCAGTGTCTGTTAATAATTAGGAATTAGGAATGTGAAATTGGGAATGTGAAATTGAGAATGTGGAATGAAAATCCAAATAATTAATTAGATTGTTTTCATTCCTAATTCCTCTTTCCTAATTCCTAATTAAAAGAAAGGTGTTCGTCTCAGCGCCGGATAATGTGTAACAAAAACGCTGCTGGATGAGACAGGCAGCATTATGGAGGAATAACTATGAAGCGTACTCGTAAGTGTTACAATGAGGAAGAGTTTGAGCTCGACAACATCTACAACGATGACGATGACCGCTCTTCAAGAGGCGGAATGTCCGCCATGTTTTATTGATTAGACCTCTATTAACGACTGAATTGGGGACAGGTGGCTGGCGGAAAGGAACAGGCGCCTGTCCTTTTTTTCATAAGGAGCCATCCCAGAGCTCTCAGTTCTCCCAGAACTCCCAGAACTCCCAGAACTCCTAAAAATAAAAAACAATGACCACAGACGAGAAATACATGCGCCGCTGCCTGCAACTTGCACGTGGCGGCATGCAAAACGCCAAGCCCAACCCGATGGTGGGCGCCGTAATCGTTGCCAAAGGCAGGATTATCGGCGAGGGCTACCATGTGCGCTGCGGCGAAGGACATGCCGAGGTGAATGCCTTTGCATCGGTGAAGCCGCAAGATGAGCCGTTGCTGAAGGAGGCAACCATTTACGTGAGTCTTGAACCTTGTTCTCACTACGGTAAGACACCGCCCTGTGCTGACCTCATTATCAGAAAGGACGTGAAGCGCTGTGTAGTGGGCAGCATAGACCCTTTTGCCAAAGTTCACGGCAATGGGATAAGGAAGCTCCGTGAGGCTGGTATAGTAGTGGATGTGTTTGAGGAGGACAGCGACTTCGGCAAATCACATGCTGCATCGGGAATTGTTGAAGCGTGTAAGGAACTGAACAAGCGGTTCTTTACCTTCCATACTCATAAGCGGCCGTACATCTTGCTGAAATGGTGCCGGACGGCTAACGGGTTTCTCGACGATAACTTCAAGCCTGCGATGCTCTCCACTCCTTTCACACAGATGCTTTCCCACAAGCTGCGCTCTGAATACGATGCTATCCTCGTGGGCAGGGTGACGGATGAAAGGGACAAGCCTCAGCTTAACGTGCGCCACTGGGTGGGGAAAGACCCGATGCGGATTGTCATCGACAGGAACGCTCCGTGTTTTGAGGGATTAAACTTCAACGCTGATGTTCCGCAGCAGATTGTCGACTGGCTTTATGGCGAGGGGAAACAGTCGCTTATCGTTGAAGGCGGCGCCGAGACGCTCCGCAGTTTTATCGATGCCGGACTGTGGGACGAGATTCGCATCGAGACGTCTTCCTCAAGTGTCAGCAACGGCACTATAGCCCCTACCCTGCCCCACTGCGTGAGACTCGTGAGCAGAACAAGATATGGAGAGAATATGATTGAATATTACGAGAGGAAGAAAAAAAATTCCAAACTTTAAATATATAAAAAACAACAAAACATTATGAAGACATTTGACTACACCACACAGGGGACTTGCAGTCGTTCTATCCACATCGAGTTGAACGACGACAACACAATAAGCAGCGTATCGTTTATCGGCGGTTGCAACGGTAATCTGAAGGGCATCGGCAAACTCGTTGAGGGTATGCCTGCCGACAAGGTTATCGAGCGTCTGCAGGGCGTTACCTGCGGTTTCAAGAACACAAGTTGTCCTGACCAGCTCGCAAGGGCGCTGAAGGAAGTCGCCTCTCCAACTCAAGCCCCCTCCAGCTCCCCCAAGGGGGAGGGAAAGAATACCAAAAACTAACTATTAAGAGCTATTTTGTGGCCAGCACTCTCCCCCTTGGGGGAGTTGGAGGGGGCTCTTATTTTATGGCCAGCACTCTCCCCCTTGGGGGAGCTGGAGGGGGCTGTTGGCTTGGGCTCCAAAAAAACCGGGTGTATCACGAGGAGAATTCCTCTGATACACCCGGCTTCGTCTTATTTACATTCAGCCTTTATATTCTTTCAGCTTAGTCCCAGTCATCGTCATCCCACATAGAATGGTTCTTAGAAGTTGGAGTTACATTATCGTCGGCATCACCGCCATCCTTCAAGATTTCTTGTTCAAGAGTCTGTGATCCTCCCATATCACCGACCAATACAGTAGTCGGTTTTGAATATGCAGGGTTGCTTCCTGCCATTAACTCACAAGTCTCTATGACTTGGATTCCGATAACTGGTTTTATATAGCTTTTTTTCATTTTGTCTTTTGTTCCTTAATTATTTAACAACAGTCTGTCCGTTCACGATATATACTCCGGCAGGTAGTCTGTCGATGTCGGCTGCATTCTCAGCTACCTTCACTCCGTCTACAGAGAAGACGCCCTTCTTTCCTGCAAGCTTCTTGCCCATGCCATTATCGTAGAACTCATAGACTTCATCGATACCAGTCGTACCCTTATTACCGTCTTCATCGAAGTCGCCAAAGCCGAACGAACCGATACGAGCACCGTTTGCCTTGCCTATATTGTAGATATAAGCGCGGTATCCGCTGAGGTTAGTGTCCTTTGTAGCACGATAGAGCTTAGCCTCGCCATCTGTTGTGCTTCCTACGAAGTAGTCGCCAGCAGTAATTTTAGTAGGCGCATAGGTAGCCTTGAAGTTGAATACTTCCTTATTGTTCTGCTTCAGCGTCTTTGCTTGGATGTAGCCAAAACCGGTGTCGTATTTATTGGCATCTGTATATGCACTGCGCTCAAAGGTAACACTGTCGAGCATAACATACTGTCTACCATTTTCACCTTCATCAAATGTCTGCTTGAAATTCTTGCCCGGACGAATGAAATATGGTCTACCGGCAACAATCCAGTGGTAGTTGTGCTGCAGGAACTGTGCCACATTCTGATATTCCACGTTGTTTACCGTCGCCTTGTCTGCAATCTGATCGAGACTTATAACCCAAGCGTCGTCGCCGAACACCTTGCGAATCTGCGAGTCGTTAACGCTGAACGGCAAAGAGAGTGCTGTCCACTGATTAGCCTTAAACGAATGGTAGAGCTTAACATTCACCGTCTTGTCATACTTGTCGAATTTATCTTCCTGGCCAATGAACTCGTCCTTGCTGCCCTCGCCAGTACCCTTCTCGTCAAGAATTACAGTCTGAAGTTCTGGTTCCTTGCGTCCAGCTTTCCAGTCGGTAGGCATGAATGCGAATCCATCGTTTCCGAGTTTAGAACCATTCATAAAGAGGAAGTAGCTCTTACCTGCCTTTACATTGAATGAATAGCGAGTGTAAGCCTTAGTGATAACAGAGTATCCCATAGAACCAGGAATAGCTTCCGGGTCGAGTGTAGTGGCTATATCGTAAACCACCTGCTTGTCTCCCTTCTTAATCTTTGGCTCCACACCATCTTCTGTAATATATCCCACTTTAGTTAGCAGTTCCTTTGCAACTTCCTCCGACTTAGCGTCGATGCCTTTGCAGTCGTCAACAATCTGTTGGTAACTACATCTTACAACAGCTTCTGTATAGGCATCAGTGTTCTTACCCTCGATAGAGTGAGTCCAGGTAGCGAGTTTCACTGGAGTACCGGTCTCGTCTGTGATAAATACAGGGTTCACCTTCAGCTTGTTCATACCACTCTTTGTAGCATGCTCCGGGTCACCGTCGTAAGCCACCATACCATTCTGAATGATATACACGGCGATAGTACCGCTCTCATTAGGTTCAAACTGTACGTATGTTCCGCGACACGGCACATTGTAAGTCTGGTCCTCGTTGTCTGCTTTATATTCAAACTTGGTATTTACTGTTTCCGATGAAGCATTCTGTGTTCCGAACGAAGCATAAGAGAAGTTATCGATAACTCGCTCGTTACTGCCCACAGAGTCCATCTTAGAAGTCTTCCAGCTGTCGACAATCATCTCCAGATTCTCACCTTCGAACTTATTGTTCTTGTAGTAAGGCTTGTCGGTATCATTCTCCCATCCACCGAAGAATGCACGGATATGTGTAGGGTAGTTTGTCGTAGAAATTTTCTCCAGCACGTTAGGTGTATATCCGTTCTTCATCACGTATGTAGGGATATCGCCGATATAAAGGTTATAAGCCGGCACCTTCTTCACCTTGTCGCCTCCCTTAGCATAAGCCGATTTCACCTCAGCATAAACCTTCAAGTGATCTTTCAATAAACCGATACTTCCGAAATTGTCAATAGATTTGTTTCCTTCGGCAAATTTCTCTGCAGTACCCTTAGTCTTGGTCGTAACCAAACCGTAGTTACTATCCACCTCGGCATAATCCTTGATATTCTCCTTAGAGTCACGGATATTTCCTGTGATAGCGAACGTAACATTGTCGTCAGCCACCTTACCCGATGTCAGCAAAGGCAATGCTCCCACAAATCCGTTGGCGTATGCCGTAGCATTCGACACAGGGTTCAAGTCATTACGCTGATTGATAAATCCTGGTTCGAAGCTGATACCGTGAACCTTCAGAGGCTCGTATGTTGTAGCATCACCGGCATTGTAGAGATAGTAAGTCGTTCCTCCATAAATCGGATAGCGGAATTGTATAGGCTTCTTTGCATCAGTCTTCAAGTCGATGCTCTGTGTCTCCTTGCCAGCCTTGTCGGTGAGGACCACGCTGTTTCCAGCTTTGAATTTTGCATCAAGAGTAAGATATCCGTTGGTTTTAGGCTGCAATATATAATATGTACCATCTGTAGGAATACCATTTTCATCGAGTTTAACCGGAGCACCATATACAACCACCTTGTTTCCGTCAACCTCGCCTGGGTCTGTAGCGATCCATGGGTCTTCATCAGTAGTCTTGTCTGCAACAGTTCCGTCGTCAGCCTTTGTCTCACCCTCAGTAATCTGTTTTGCCAAATTTCCAAGGGTTACAGAAAGACCAGGTATAGCATCAATAGTATAACCACCGCTTACGAGTCCGGCAGAAGTAAAGACAAGTTTTCCGTGAACATTGTCACCATCCTTTATGCCGTCGTCATTACCCGGACCGATATTCTGTCCGTTCTGGTTAACCACTCTCCATGAGAATCTCACGTTCTCACCAATTTCCTTAACAATAATACGGAATGTAGTTTTGCCATTATTGTAGTGCTCTGGATCTTTGGCATAAGCCTCTACGCTAATTTCTGGATAGTCACCCTTGTAAGGTCCGCCATTGATGATATAGAAGTCGCCGTTGTCGTTAACTCCGATTCCAGCCTTCTTCAATTCCTCTTTATCGAAGACGAGGGTATAATGTTCCTTTATGTCGTTACCGAAGTCATCGGTAATTGTTATAGTAGGCTGTGTAGGGAACTCCTTGTCACTTGTGTATATGATAATTGGGTCTGGAGTAACTTTTACAACTGGAGTAATCCTGTCCTCCACTTTGAATACTTCGTTCACAAGAGCTTCGCCCTCTCCGTCTTCATAATATCCGATGTTATACGGATACATTGCATATGTTAGTGTTACATTTCCTTCTTTCAAGAACGAGAGAGACCAGTTGGAATCTGTTCCGTGTGCCTTAGTCGACCAATATACCTCCCATGTTTCACCGCTGTATGTATTTCTGTCAACCTTGTTGCCATTGGCATCAACCGTAATATGGTGTTGCTCGTCCTCGTAAGGATAGTTTTCAATCTCAGCCTCGCCAGTTTTGAACTTAATTGTATATTCACATCCAAACTCGTATGCCTCAGAGTTATGCTGGAGCACAAACTGTTCGCCCTTTGCCCTGTTGAATCTTGTATCGTTCAACTCACATGTGTGAATGCCGGTCACCTCAAAACGATTCTGCCAGTTCATCTTCGCTCCCTTGGTGATATGAACATCCTTCGGGTCTGGTGAGAGCTTCAGTTTTACAGGGCGCGGCTTTATAGTAAGATCGTATGCTTCCTCTGCTGCATTATACTTTTTACTTGCGGCTTCGTTCCATTTTGCCGGGTAAACCTGACAGTAAATCTTAGCCGTAAAGGTAGCGAGCTTTGATGTTGTTTTTGCCAAATCGTAACTGCTCTGGTCGCATGGTTGGAACTCGTTGCGACGCACTCCCTTTTGGAAAATAATGTTACCGGCATTTATGTCCGGAGCCCAAGTTGTTACTACAGAACATTTGTCGGTGGGGTTGTTAGCACCATCAAAACTTATCATATTGTCAGGCAAAGTCTGCCATCCATATTCTTTCATCGTACAGGTTTGATAGTCTTGCGGAGTGTGCATTGTTTTGCCCTCTTCAAGCGGTGCAGCTGTCCATGCTATCCACAATGGCTTTGATGAGTCTTTCCATGATACGGATGGAGTGATGTTGTTACCATACTGGTCGTAGACGGTAGGTCGCTGAATAGGAATATTCTGCATACCAGTATAGACTAAGTCTGACTTTTCCGGGAATACAAGTTTCGGAGTAACCATTCCGTCATCGATTTTCAGTTCGTATGTGAGTCCCTCGATAGGATAGTATGCATCTTTATTAAGAGGCTCAAAAGTGAAATTGATTTTTGCTGTTCCCTCTGTATCTTTCACTTTTATCACCTGTGCAGTAAGCTTTGTAGTTCCGTCGCCTTCAAGCGAATTGTAGCTATAGTTATCAACAACTTCCACGAGCTGCTTTGATGCCTCGTCAGCCACTTCTGCGCTTATTTTATAACGCTGAGTGATATCGACAGGCAACGGGGTGCCGTCCTTGGTATTTGTTGTGGTGTAGTTTATCTTGAATTTAGGCAGAGAGATAATAGTTCCTGTGGCAGCATGCCACATAGTCTTATAAGTCTCGTCAGTAATAAAATCTGGTATGATAAGTTTTGGTCTATCTGCCTTCACCTTATTCAATGTAATACGGTAGCTGCTTTCACCAACATTGAAAGTTTCCGCATAGCGGTCGGTAGGTGTAGCTTTCACGTGTACGTACACAACTCCAGCCGTAGTTCCTGTTTCCACGTCGCCGTAGCGAGTATTGACCCTTGTTTTTGTCACAGGATCAACGCTGTAAGTTTTTCCCTTTTCAACTTTCTCATCGCAAGCCACGCCACTATCCGTTCCGTCAGCATTACCCTTCGTGAGGTAATACGAGATATAGAAACGGTTAGTCACCATAGTTTTCACATTCTTGCTCTCGTAGACAACTATCGAAGGCTCGATAAACTTGGTGTCATTGAGATAAGTGGCAGGCTCGCCGGGACCTCCATATCCAAGTTTCTGGATATAGACATAGGGGGTTGTTTTTCCTCCCGTTCCGTCGGCTTTAGCGACCAATCCTGTGAGCATCACCAAAAAGAATAGGATGATGCTCCTGAAAGCTGTGAGCTTTCCGAACAAATCTTTTTTCATTTGTAGTACCCAGTTTTTTAGTAAATTATAAAATTCTTGAATGCTTTATTTGTAGGTTGTGCCGGTCTTTTTTAAAGACCGGCATCCTACGTCTGAAATATTGAAATATTGTTTCTTTTTTAGCTTTAAGCGGCACTATTCTATCGGCGTTCTTTTTTACCGCTACCGCTTTAGCTTTAGTATGTTGTGGTCATGACGACCTCTGTTGTTTCGTTTGTTATTATAGCTTCTCAGTGTAATGTTTACACATATTTTACTTTTATGGGTTGCAAATATATAACATATTTGTATTCGTTGTTTCACAAGACATTATTTTTTAATATTTTTTAAAACTATAGCCTTTAAATTGTAACATCAAACACAGGGATTTTGCCATTTACTGAAGTATAGTTTGTATGATACTATATAATACTTTTACAGTTTCTATCAAACGCTGACAGTGTTTAGCCCAAACGCTTCGGGCGTTTAGCCCAAACACTGATGGCGTTGCTATGCATTGCTGCTCATTATGTTTCTTGGATGATGCTCCAGAATCTCATCTCTCAGAGTATGCATGTCGATGTGAGTATAGATTTGAGTCGTACCGATACTCTCATGACCGAGCATTTCCTGGATGGCACGAAGATTGGCTCCACCCTCGAGGAGCGCAGTGGCAAAGGAGTGGCGCAGAGTATGCGGACTTATACTCTTTTTTATTCCGGCATTAGCGGCGAGACGCTTGATCATCGTGTATATCATGACACGGGTGAGGTGGGCACCGCGACGGTTCAGAAAGACATAGTCTTCCTCGCCGGGCTTGATTTTCATAAGATTGCGGTCGGCAAACCAGAAATGGAGTTCACGTATAGCACTGTCCGATATAGGCACGAGGCGTTCCTTCTTCCCCTTTCCCATCACGCGGATAAACTTCTCGTCGAGGAAGAGATCGGAGAGATGGAGCGTAACGAGCTCCGTAACCCGCAGTCCGCAACTGAAAAGCATTTCGATGATCGCCTTGTTGCGTTGTCCCTCCCATTTCGTCAGGTCGATGGCATTCTCCAGCATGTCAACCTCAGCAACGGAGAGCACTTCCGGCAGGTGTTCCCCTATCTTAGGCCATTCGAGCAGTTCCGTCGGGTCCTCGTCAACATATCCGTCGGCAAGCAGATATCTGTAGAAGGCGCGCACGCCACTCAGAATTCTACCTTGTGAGCGCGCAGTGATACCGATATCGACAAGGGCAGCGGCAAAATGCTGCAAATCCTCGAGCTTGATGTTAAGCACGGAGATATTCTCCGCATCAGAATAATCGAGCAGCTTCTGAAGGTCGTTTTTATATGCAGCAAGCGTGTTCTCGGAATAGTTGCGCCCCAATTTCAGAAAGCGCATATAACTGCCCACAATGCCGGCATCATTAGTCTTATTGTCTTTTTGCATATCAATAAATTCCGTAATTAAAGATTAAATGTATGAAATTAGAGATAATTTTGTACTTTTGCACAAGTGTAAACATATTTATATATAAGTATATATATACCTTATTATATATGCGATACACAACATAGGCGAGGCAAAGTTATAAAAAAGAAAGTAAAACAGCAATATGAAGATACAGATAATCAATGGTCCAAACCTGAATCTGCTTGGCGTGAGGGAGCCAGGCATCTACGGCAACGACTCTTTCGAGAGCTATCTGCCGAAACTGAGAAAGCGTTTCCCTGATGTGGAGATAGAATATTACCAGAGCAACGTGGAGGGTGAGCTGATAAACAAGATGCAGGAAGTAGGCTTCTCGTTCGACGGCATAGTGCTCAATGCCGGAGCATATACCCATACCAGTGTGGCGCTCCACGACTGCATCCGGGCGATAAAAGCCCCCGTCGTTGAGGTGCATATATCCAATGTCCACCAGCGCGAAGAATTCCGCCACCACTCGTTCATCTCGGCAGCATGCCGCGGAGTAATCTGCGGATTCGGACTCGATTCATACCGACTGGCGATTGAGGGGTTGTTGAATTAGGAATGATCAGAGAACTCTGAGAGCTCTGAGAACTCCGAGGAATCTGAGAGCTCCGAGGACTCTGAGGAATCTGAGAGCTCCGAGGACTCTGCCCCATTAATTTCAAAATAACCAATGACTACAGAATTAGAAAACTACATACTCTCCCACAGCGACCCAGAGGGCGATTACCTCTACCGCCTCTACCGTGCCACAAATATCCATCTGCTCCACGGCAGAATGGCAAGCGGACATCTGCAGGGACGTGTACTGAAAATGCTCGTCAGAATGGCGAAGCCGAAAAACATTCTCGAAATCGGAACCTTCAGCGGATACAGTGCCATCTGCCTCGCCGAAGGACTGGAAGAAGGAGGAATGGTCTACACATTCGAGATAAACGACGAGCAGGAGGATTTTACGCGTCCATGGATAGAAAACTCACCGGTAGCCGACAAGATAACATTCATCATCGGAGATGCCGTGAAGGAAGCGCCAAAGCTCGGTGTAGAATTCGACATGGCATTCATCGACGGCGACAAACGCACATATATGGAGGCATACGAGACGGTGCTCTCGCTGCTCAAGCCCGGAGGCTTCATCCTTGCCGACAACACACTCTGGGACGGACACGTGGTAGACCATGCCTACGACAAAGACAAGCAGACACACGGCATAGAGACCTTCAACGATTTCGTGGCACAAGACGAGAGAGTGGAAAGGGTAATGCTGCCGCTACGCGACGGGTTGACCCTGATATACAAAAAATAAAATTTGTATGCAGATATGGAAAAAACGCAAATGACGAATTATTTATTATCTGCGTAATCCGTATAACAATAAAATTTTATACTTTTGCAGCGATATGTCACAGAAGTTAATCCAAAGCCAAGAGCAAAAGGCTATACAGACGCAGAAACTCACTCAGCAGCAGATGCTTGCCGTGAAGATGCTCGAAATGCCGATTACGGAACTGGAACAGAGCGTTCAAGCCGAAATCGACGACAACCCAGCCATGGAAGTGGCAGGGACGGATGATGCCACCTTCTCTGACGACACACCGGCTCTCGACGATGCAACAGGTGGA
The DNA here is from genome assembly GCA_036758085.1 of Prevotella sp. Lineage (GTDB taxonomy): Bacteria > Bacteroidota > Bacteroidia > Bacteroidales > Bacteroidaceae > Prevotella. The sequence continues at coordinate 11,520 of DAIOXG010000017.1, forward strand.
GATGCAACGCCGGAGATGCAGGAAATGACGGAGACGGAAAAAGAAGAAAGACAGTCGGCTCTCGACGAAGCACTCTCGAATATCGGGATGGACGACAGAATGTCCGACTCAGACTCGTCAGCCTTCTACGGCGGAGCAAACAATGACAATGCCGACTATGAGGAAATGGTATACGGAGAACAGACATCGTTCTACGACAGGCTAAAGGAGCAGATGGGCGAAATAGAGCTTACTGACAAGCAACAGCAGATAATGGAGTATGTCATCGGCTCGCTCGACAGCGACGGACTGCTTCGGAAATCTGCCGACAGCATCTGCGACGAACTCGCCATATACCACAACATCGACTGCACGGAAGATGAAGTGGAACAGATGATAAAAATCCTTCAGACTTTCGATCCGGCAGGAATTGGAGCAAGAGACCTGAAAGAATGCCTGTTGCTGCAAATCAGAAGAAAGCCAATAACAAAAATAACACAACTCATGGAGACGGTGATAAAAGACCATTTCGATGAGTTTATGAATAAGCGCTGGGACAAAATCGTCAAGCAGACGGCAATGAACGAGGCGACTGCCAATAAGGTGCATGCCGAACTCCTCAGACTCAACCCTAAACCGGGAGCATCGCTCGGGGAGACCGAAGGGAAAAACATGCAGCAGATAACGCCAGACTTCATCGTTGATACGGCAGACGACGGTACGGTGTCATTCTATATCAACAACGGACACATTCCGGAACTGTACGTCTCTCCGTCGTTCACAGAACTGATAAAAGGATACAAGGAAAACAAAAAATCGATGTCGAGACGCGACAAGGAAGCCTTGCTGTATGCCAAGGAGAAAGTAGACCGCGCACAGGGCTTTATCGATGCCGTGCGGCAGAGACAGCAAACCATGCGTCTCACCATGAAGGCAATAATCGACATACAGCGGCGCTTCTTCCAGGACGGCGACGAGAGCGACATAAAACCAATGATACTGCAAGACGTTGCCGACCGCACGGGACTCGACAAGTCTACGATATCCCGTGTCAGCAACATGAAATACGCCCAGACAAGATGGGGCACCTTCAAGCTGCGCCATTTCTTCAGCGACAGCATAAAGACCGAAAGTGGCGAGGAACTGTCGACAAGGAAAATAAAACTTGCACTGAAGGAGACAATAGATGCAGAAGACAAGAAAAAACCATATAGCGACGATGCCCTAACGAAGATACTCTCTCAGAAGGGACTTCCCGTGGCACGCCGCACGATAGCAAAATATAGGGAACAATTGAGCATACCAGTTGCACGTTTAAGGAAAAAATGAAAATCAGGAATATTATGACAATGGCAAAGGCGGTGAGCCTACTGTCATCACCGTTCTACTTGCCAATTATCGGACTTGGGGCGCTGTTCACATTCAGCTACCTCAGTCTGCTACCATTCACCTACAAGGTGTTTGTGCTCATAATGGTCTATCTCTTCACCTGTCTGCTGCCAACCACACTCATCAGGCTATACCACAGCTATCATGGATGGACCCCATTTGAGTTCGGAGCAAGGGAAAGGAGAATAATACCATACGTGGTATCAATACTCTGCTACTTCAGCTGCTACTATGTCATGATGCTTATGCACATGCCTCATCTTATGGGCAGCATCGTCGTTGCGGCACTTGCCACTCAGATTGTATGTGCCATGATAAACATGTGGTGGAAAATCTCCGTCCACATGGCAGCAATAGGGGCAATGGCAGGTTCGCTGGCATCATTTGCCGCAATATTCATGTTCAACCCTATATGGTGGCTCTCGGTGATAATCTTCTTCGCCGGAATAATCGGCAGCGCACGAATGATTCTCCGCCAACACACCCTCAGACAGATATACATAGGATTCATCATCGGTGTGATGACAGGAGCCGTAACCGTGATAGCGGTGTAGAGTGGAAGCGTGGAAGAAAAACGGCAACAATAAGCAACAACAATAAAAACGATAATAAAAACAACAATAAAACAACATACGATATGAAACCATTAGTTAGCATTATAATGGGCAGTACGAGCGATCTGCCAGTAATGGAAAAAGCAATGAAGTTTCTCGACGATATGGAAGTACCGTTCGAGGTAAACGCTCTCTCGGCACACCGCACACCAGACGCTGTGGAGACATTTGCCAAAGAGGCAGCCGGAAGAGGACTCAAAGTAATCATCGCCGGAGCCGGAATGGCAGCAGCCCTGCCGGGAGTAATTGCGGCATCAACAACACTGCCGGTAATCGGTGTGCCAATCAAGGGCAGTGCCCTCGACGGAATGGATGCAATGCTGAGCATCATACAGATGCCACCGGGCATACCTGTAGCAACAGTGGGCATCAACGGCGCAATGAATGCAGCAATACTTGCTGTAGAGATTATGGCTCTTGCCGACGAGAAGCTTGCTGAAAAGATGAAGAGCTATAAGGCTGGATTGGGCGCCAAGATAGAAAAAGCCAACAAGGATCTGGCTGAAGTGAAATATAACTTCAAGACTAATTGATATTAGGGGACTGTAGGCTTAGTAGGCTTAATGGGCATAATAGACTTAGTAGGCATAATAGGCTTAGTAGGCATAATAGGCTTAGTAGGCATATAGCCCAAACATTATAAAGAAGAATAAAAGAAAACAATGAATTACGAGATAAACCTCTTCAACTACTCCCGTCGCCCGACACATCAGGTAAACGTCGGCGCCACTCCTCTCGGCAGCGAAAACCCGATAAGAGTACAGTCGATGACTACCACGCCGACAACAGATACTGAGGCTTGCGTGGCACAGGCTGAACGCATAATAAAAGCCGGTGGGGAGTATGTGCGCCTTACCACTCAGGGAGTGCGCGAGGCGGAGAATCTTAAGAATATCAATGCCCGTCTGCGAGAGGACGGATTCATGACACCGCTCGTTGCAGATGTGCATTTCAACCCTAATGTAGCCGACGTGGCGGCACTCTATGCCGAGAAGGTAAGGATAAATCCCGGCAACTATGTAGACCCGGCACGTACGTTCAAGGAACTCGAATATACCGATGAAGAGTATGCCGAGGAACTGAAGAAGATAGAAAAACGCTTTGTCCCATTCCTTAATATCTGCAAGGAGAACCATACGGCAGTGCGCATCGGAGTAAACCACGGCTCGCTGTCAGACCGCATCATGTCGCGCTATGGCGATACGCCGGCAGGCATCGTAGAGAGCTGCATGGAGTTTCTCCGGATATGCAAGAGAGAAAACTTCAGCGACGTTGTCATCTCGATAAAGGCAAGCAATACGGTAGTCATGGTGCAGTCGGTCAGACTCCTCGTCGACACCATGGCAAAGGAGCAGATGGACTATCCGCTGCACCTGGGAGTTACCGAAGCCGGAGAGGGCGAAGACGGCAGAATAAAGAGTGCCGTAGGCATCGGGGCATTGCTCGCCGACGGCATTGGCGACACTATCCGAGTATCGCTCAGCGAAGACCCGGAGGCTGAAATCCCTGTGGCAAAGCATCTCGTGGAATATATAACGAAACGTTCTGGCCATACGCTTGTTCCGGGTGAAGCCTTCAGCGGCTTCAACTGGGTATCTCCAGAAAGGCGGAAGACAACGGCTGTAGGCTGTATCGGCGGCGACAACGTTCCCGTTGTGATAAGCAGCAGGATATCAGGCACGACAACTTCTTCAAACCCCGAACTGAAGCCCGACTTCATCTATTTAGGCTCCAAAGTTCCGGAGAAGCTCGACCCCAACCAGAAATATATCATAGACTTCAATGTCTATGCACATATCGTAGGAGCACCGGTGGCAAGTGTCGTTGAAGCAGAGGGCGACAACACGACACATGCAAATATAAACAAAGAAAACCTGTTCCCGATATTCCCTTACAATGCCATTCCGTTCCTTAACGGTGTGGCGGCAAAGGCAAAATTCCTCGTCTTGCCCTATGGCGCACCGAGTGCCGAATACATCCCTTGTCTGAAGATGAATTCTGACGTGGTGGTGGTTAGTGTGAGCAACAATACCAACCGCCTGGGTGAGCAGCGCGCACTGGTACACGAATTTATGACCGAAGGGATAAAGAACCCGGTAGTGTTCTGCCAGGCATACTCTCACGGCGAGGAAGAGAAAGGCGACTTCCAGCTTGAGGCTGCTGCCGATATGGGAGCCTTGATGTTCGACGGACTGACCGACGGAATATGGCTGATGAACAACGGCACACTGCCAGCTGACGATATCGAGGCAACAGCCTTCGGCATCTTGCAGGCGGCACGCCTGCGCACAACGAAAACCGAATACATCAGCTGTCCGGGATGCGGGCGCACGCTATATGACCTGCGTTCAACCATCGCCAAGATAAAAGAGGCGACAAAGGAAATGAAGGGACTGAAGATAGGTATCATGGGATGCATCGTGAACGGTCCGGGCGAGATGGCAGATGCCGACTACGGATATGTAGGTGCCGGAAGGGGCAAGATTTCTCTATACCGCAAGAAGGAGTGTATAGAGAAGAACATTCCGGAGGAAGAAGCCGTCGAGAAATTGCTTGAATTAATAAGGAGAGACCGAGGCAACAATGATGGTCACGGCAATTAACTCTCCCCAAAAACAATAATAAAATGAGTTTAACCCATATAGTAAGAAATGCGTTCACTTCCCGTCAGAGGGAGATAGAACGCTACGACAACGAGGCTCAGCAGTTGCAGATGCACACTCTTGAATACCTCACGACTACGGCAAAAGACACGGAGTACGGACGCAAACATACTTTCAGTACGATAAACAGCTACGAAAAGTTTGCCGACAGCGTGCCCCTCAATACCTACGAAGAACTGAAAGGCGATATAGACCGAATGAGACACGGGGAGCGCGACGTGTTGTGGAAAGGCAGAGTGAAATGGTATGCCAAATCCTCTGGAACGACAAACGACAAGAGTAAGTTCATCCCCGTGAGCCACGACGGACTGCAGCATATCCACTATGCCGGCGGAAAGGATGTAGTGGCACTGTATCTGCAGAACAACCCCAACAGCAGGCTGTTCGACGGCAGGAGCCTTATCCTCGGCGGAAGCCATTCGCCGAATTATGATGTTGCCGACTCGCTCGTGGGCGACCTCAGTGCGATTCTCATCGAGAACATCAACCCGCTTGCCAATCTCGTAAGAGTACCGAAGAAATCCACTGCCCTACTCTCCGACTTCGAGATAAAGCGCGACCGCATAGCACGGGAGACGATGAACAAGAACGTTACGAATATCAGCGGAGTGCCGTCGTGGATGCTTTCCGTGCTGACTCGCGTAATGGAGCTCACCGGCAAGACGCATCTTGAGGAGGTATGGCCAAATCTGGAGGTATTCTTCCATGGCGGAGTGGCTTTCACGCCTTACCGCAAACAGTATGAGCAACTCATCACTTCTCCGAACATGCATTATATGGAGACGTATAATGCCAGCGAGGGCTTCTTCGGCATCCAGAACGACCCTACAGACAAGTCGATGCTGCTGATGATAGACTATGGAGTGTTCTATGAGTTTATCCCGATGGACGAGTTCGGGACGGAAAACCCAACCGTCGTGCCGCTATGGGGAGTGGAGACAAACAAGAATTATGCTATGGTCATCTCTACGTCGTGCGGACTGTGGAGATATGTCATCGGCGACACGGTGATGTTCACCTCGAAAGACCCGTATAAGTTCGTCATCACCGGAAGAACAAAGCATTTCATCAATGCCTTCGGCGAAGAACTTATCGTTGACAATGCCGAGAAGGGACTGGCGTATGCCTGTGAACAGACTGGCGCCGAGGTGCTGGAATACACGGCAGCACCGGCGTTTATGGAC
>DAIOXG010000018.1:0-17196 GCA_036758085.1 Prevotella sp.
AAAGCCAAGATGATGTATGAGAAGACTCATGACAATATACGCACTATCCGTCCGCTTCGCGACGGAGTGATAGCCGACTTTACTGCCTGCGAGCAGATGATGCGCGGACTGATCAAGATGGTACATACAGGAAGCCGCTTGTTCTCGCCATCGCTGCGAATGGTAATCGGCGTTCCTTCAGGTTCTACCGAGGTGGAGCTACGTGCGGTGCGCGATTCAGCTGAGCATGCAGACGGCAGAGACGTATATTTGATTTTCGAGCCTATGGCAGCAGCCATCGGTATCGGCATCGACGTGGAGGCACCGGAAGGCAACATGATTGTTGACATCGGTGGCGGAAGTACCGAAATTGCAGTCATCTCACTTGGAGGTATCGTATCTAACAACTCTATCCGTACGGCAGGCGATGATTTAACTGCTGACATCCAGGACTATATGAGTCGCCAGCACAACGTGAAGGTGAGCGAGCGTATGGCAGAGCGCATCAAGATACATGTTGGTTCAGCGCTGACCGACCTTGGCGACGAAGCTCCGGAGGACTATATCGTACATGGTCCGAACAGGATAACAGCCCTTCCTATGGAAGTACCGGTATGCTATCAGGAGATAGCCCACTGTATCGACAAGACGATTGCAAAGATAGAGAACGCCGTGCTCTCGGCTCTCGAGAACACTCCGCCAGAGCTATATGCCGACATTGTGAAGAACGGAATATACCTGACCGGTGGAGGAGCATTGCTCCGCGGTCTGGACAAGCGTTTGACAGACAAGATCAGCATACCGTTCCATATTGCAGAAGACCCATTGCACAGTGTGGCAAAGGGTGCCGGTATAGCACTGAAGAATGTAGACCGCTTCTCATTCCTCATGAGATAATATAAAAGTAAGAGAGTAAAAAGGTAAAAAAGTAAAAGAGTGAGGCGTAGCGCCACAATTACCAATTTGCTTTTTTTACCTTTTTGCGTTCTTGCTTTTTTACTTTTTTACTATAACAACGATGCGCAATCTATTGGCCTTTCTGGCAAAAAACAACCATTGGTTTGTATTCATACTGCTTGAGGTGATAAGTTTCGTACTCCTATTCCGCTTCAACAGTTTTCAGGGTAGCGTGTTTTTCTCTTCGGCAAATGCCGTGGCAGGAAAGATATACGAATACAATTCAGCCGTAACGACATTCTTCAACATGTCGCAAAACAACAAGCGGCTCAGCGAGCGTAATCTTATGCTGGAACAGCAAGTGCGCAGCCTATCACAATACATCGCAAAACATAACGGCGACTCACTTTTTCTGGAACAGACCCAGAAGAATGCCCTCGCCGGAATAAAGCTCATCCCCGCAAAAGTAATCTCAAACTCTACTGACAAGGAGGACAATCTCATAACTATCGACAAGGGACATGCCGACGGAGTGAGAGAGGATATGGGTGTAGCCTGCGGAACAGGAGTTGTCGGGGTTGTTTATATGGCATCCGACCACTACGCTATTGTCATTCCCGTTATCAACGTAAACTCGAACATCAGTGTGACGATACGGAAGAGAGGATACTTCGGATTCCTGCACTGGAAGAACAAACCGGCAGACATCGCCTATATTGACGACGTGCCGCGACATGCAAAATTCGCCCTCGGCGACTATGTCGTAACCAACGGATATTCGTCAATATTCCCGGCAGGCATCATGGTAGGAAAGATTCTGCATGTATTCAACTCAGCCGACGGACTCTCGTACAGGGTACAGATAAGACTTGCCACAGACTTCGGCAATCTGCGCCACGTGTGTGTAATCGACAATTCAACGATGAAGGACAAGGCACTGCTGCTGAAAGCGGCGCAAGACTCGCTCCGTCCGAGACAAGACAACAAATAAGGACTCATACCTATATATAATATATAAAGGAAAATATCTATGAGTATAGACATCTTAAGGAATTTATTCCTTTTCATAATATTAGTATTGGCACAGATACTCGTGCTTAACCACATCCATCTGTTCGGATGCGCCACACCGCTGCTGTATGTGTACTTCATACTGCGCTTCAAGAGGTACTATCCGCAATGGGCACTGCTTGTATGGGGATTCTGCCTCGGTCTGTGTGTGGACATATTCTCAAACACAGCCGGTCTTGCAGCAGCAGCACTCACGCTCGTTGCGCTGATACAGCCCTACGTGCTCAACATGTTTATCGCCCATGACAACAAAGACGAGATAAAGCCCACATTCCGTACCATCGGTCCGGGAAAATACGTATCATATACGTTGATATGCGTATTCGTGTTCTGTCTCGTATTCTTTACCCTCGAGGCATTCAACTTCTTCAACTGGCTGCAATGGCTGTCGAACATCATCGGCAGCACGCTGATAACCACAATGTTCGTAATGGTGTTGGAAAACGTAAGGAGGCGATAGGATGAGCAAGGATTTCGGACTTGAAAACAGACAATATGTCATAGGTGGAGCCGCGCTCACAATCATCGTGATATACATTATCCGACTCTTCACGCTACAGATAATGAGCGAAGACTACAAGAAGAATGCCGACAGTAATGCCTTTCTGAAGAAAATCGAATTTCCGGCAAGAGGGGCAATAACCGACCGCCATGGCAAACTGCTCGTTTTCAACCAGCATGCCTACGACATAATGGTGGTGATGAACGAGGAGAGAGGACGGCTCGACACGGCAGCATTCTGCCAAACCCTCGGTATCACCAAAGAGTATTTCATAAAGAGGATGGACGACATCAAGGACCGTTCGAAAAATCCAGGATACTCGCGCTTCACCCAGCAGCTCTTCATGAGCCAGGTAACGACCGACGAATTCAGCATCTTTCAGGAAAAAATCTACCGCTTTCCCGGTTTCTACATACAGAAGAGAAGCATCCGCCAGTATATCTATCCGTATGCAGCCCACATGCTGGGCGACGTGGGAGAAGTGAACGACGCCGACATTGAGGAGGACGACTATTACCAGCCAGGCGACTACATCGGAAAACTCGGACTCGAGAAATACTACGAGAAAGAGCTGAGGGGAAAGAAAGGAGTACACATACTGCTGCGCGATGCCCATGGCAGGATACAGGGAAGCTACCAGAACGGCAAACTCGACACGAGACCAGTAGCCGGCAAAGACCTTACACTCGGTATTGACCTGAATCTCCAGGCTCTCGGCGAGAGACTTATGCAAGGCAAGATAGGAAGTATCGTCGCTATAGAGCCGTCAACAGGCGAGGTTCTCGCCATGGTATCATCGCCAAGCTACGACCCGCGCCTTATGACCGGCCGACAGAGAGGCAAGATGCACCGCTACCTGATGCGCGATCCGCACCGCCCGCTGCTCAACCGCTCCATTATGGGACAGTATCCGCCGGGTTCAACATTCAAGACCTCGCAAGGACTTACCTTCCTGTCAGAAGGAATAATAACACCGTCGACAGCATTCCCATGCCATCACGGATTTTCATACCGCGGACTCCACGTAGGATGCCACGGCCACCCGTCGCCACTGAGCATAGTGCCGGCGATAGGAACATCATGCAACGGCTTCTTCTGCTGGGGACTTTACTACATGATGGGAAACCGAAGGAAATACAAGACCGTGCAGGATGCCATGAACACCTGGCGCGACTACATGGTGAGCATGGGCTTCGGCTATAAACTCGGAATAGACCTGCCGGGAGAAAAGCGCGGACTGATACCGAACGCACAGTTCTACGACAAGGCATATAAGGGGTCATGGAACGGACTGACGATAATAAGTATCTCCATCGGTCAGGGCGAGGTGAACCTCACCCCGCTGCAGATAGCCAATCTCGGTGCAACAATAGCCAACCGCGGCTATTACTACACGCCCCACGTAGTAAAGAACGTGAAGGGCGAATATCTGAAACCGGAATTCCGCGAGCGGCACTATACGAAAGCCACCCGCAGGTCATACGACTATATCGTTGCCGGAATGCGCAAGTCAGCACTCGACGGAACGTGTAAGATGCTCTCGAGATACAACTTCGAACCTTGCGGAAAGACGGGAACGGCACAGAACCGCGGCCATGACCACTCTGTATTCATGGGCTTCGCCCCGATGAACAAGCCAAAGATAGCAATCGCCGTATACGTGGAAAACGGTGGATGGGGCGCCGACTACGGAGTGCCTATCGGAGGACTAATGATGGAACAGTATATTAACGGGAAACTCTCGCCAGCATCAGAAAAGATGGCAACAGAATTCCAGAATAGACACATTTCATATGGCACAAGTGACAGATAAACAGCCAAGCATACTGAAATCGCTCGACTGGTGGACAATAGGGATATATATCGCCCTGCTCATCTTCGGATGGATAAGCGTGTGCGGTGCGAGCTACACTTACGGCGACAATGACATATTCAGCCTCAGCGCACGCTCAGGCATGCAGATTATATGGATGGGCACATCAATAGCACTGGGGTTTGTATTGCTGATGCTCGACAACAAGTTCTATGACACATTCGCATACGTAATCTATGCCGTATTGCTGTTGCTGCTCTTCGCCACCATTTTCAATCCCCACGAGATAAAGGGCTCACGCTCGTGGCTGGTATTAGGACCGCTACGCCTGCAGCCGGCAGAATTTGCCAAGTTTGCCACAGCACTTGCGGTGGCAAAGCTCATGAGCACATACGGATATGATATCCACCGGTGGAAGGACTTTGCAGCAGCATGCGCCGTGGTGATGCTGCCAATGCTCTTTATCGTGGCACAGAAGGAGACAGGTTCTGCCCTTGTCTACTTGTCGTTCTTCCTTATGTTCTATCGCGAGGGAATGCCGGGCAGCGTACTGTTCACCGGAGTGGCAATGGTAGTATATTTCGTCGTCGGCATTCGCTTTGGCGAGACATATATTACCCCTACCCCAACGCCAATAGGGCCGTTTGTGGTATTGCTTCTCGTACAGATATTCACCACCGGAATGGTAAGGATATACTGCAAGAACAAACGGCAGTCGTGGCAGATAGCCGGCTATTCGCTCCTTGCAACGGTACTTGCCGTACTCGTTGCCAAGTTTGTCATCCCCTTCAATATCATATATGTCCAGATGACAGCCACAGTGGTCCTTATAGGCTTCTTGCTCTACCAGGCACTGTATACAAGAATGAGGAACTACTTTCTGATACTGATATTCACGATAGGTTCCGTGGCATTCTTCTATTCGGCGAGCTATGTGCTCAATGATGTGATGCAGCCCCATCAGCGGGTGAGAATCAATGTCCTTCTCGGACTCGACGAAGACTTGAAGGGTGCCGGCTACAATGTTCACCAGAGCGAGATAGCCATCGGTTCCGGCGGACTTCGCGGCAAAGGATTTCTTAACGGCACCCAGACAAAGCTGAAGTTCGTGCCTGAACAGGACACCGACTTCATCTTCTGTACCGTTGGTGAAGAGGAAGGATTCCTCGGTTCGGCAGGAGTACTGTTGCTGTTTCTTGCCTTGATATTCAGACTGATAAAAATGGCTGAGCGCCAGCCGTTCCGTTTCGGCAGGGTCTACGGCTACTGCGTGCTGAGCATCTTCCTGTTCCACGTATTCATAAATGTGGGCATGGTATTAGGCTTGACCCCGGTTATCGGAATTCCGTTGCCGTTCTTCAGTTATGGCGGTTCGTCATTGTGGGGCTTCACCATACTATTGTTCATTTTCCTGAAGATAGATGCAACGAGAGAAGTGAACAAATAAGCAAAACCTTGTCGTGCCAATCAAGGATTCAACGACAAAGTATAATTATATTTCAATATCGACATGGGAGAGAATGGGATTATAAGAAATCCATTCTCTCCTTTATTCTTCCTCTTTCAGGCGTTTATATATCGACGGCGTCATGCCGACAATCTTCTTAAAGGCAATAATAAAGCCATTGGTAGAAGTAAAGCCCACGCTCTCCCCGATGGCAGAGATAGTAAGCATACCGTAGTTTTCCTTGTCCGTAAGACGGATACTTGCCTCCCTAATTCTGTATTCATTAAGGAAAGTCTTGAAATTCTTCTGATACGTATCCTTAATGGCAAGAGAAACATATTTAGAATTAGACCCTACCATCTTTGAAAGCGAATTAAGGTTAAACTCCGGATTTGAAATTGTCTCGGTATTGTCCATTATTGCAAGGATAGCCTTTACCAGCTCATTGCGTTTCTCGTCAGTAAGGATATTCGAATCATTGTCTCTTTCATTCGCCAAGGTGTTGCCTTTATCAACATCATTTTCCGATTTGTTCTTCTCCCTTAGGATTTTATTCTCCTTAGCCTGTCGTATCAGTTCTTCGTTCTTAACGATAAGCAATTTGTGAGCCGTGCGTAGTTTCCTGTTATGATAAAGCACAAGCAGCATAAAAGCCACAGCAGTAGATATAAGCGCAGCCATACCGCCAATAGTATTTTCCAAGAAACCGATATGCTCATTGTTCACCCTGTCTTCATATCTATAGAGATTGTTCTTGACATTATTAAACATCCTCTGATTAAAGATAGAATCAGAGAGTTCAGCATACAGCGAATGAAAATGCTCAGCACTGTCATTCATATTCATTCCTTTATAGGTATCGGCAATTTTTTTGTAAGCTTCCTGCAACTGGAAAAGGAAATTTCCTTCTTTTGCAACACTTATCGCCGACGCAAAGAAATCCACCGCCTCGCGTTTCCTTCCCTGTTGATTACGCATGTCTCCCATTTCAATGAAAACATCGGCAAGGTCGTCTTTCTCGAGATTATGCCTCTTCACAGTTTCTCCCGCCTGTTCAAAAAAACTCTCAGCAAGCGAATAATTATGGTCAGCTTTGGCTATTATACCCTGGTTTCTAAGAATATAATACTGATTTATATATTTATCAGGCTGCGGGTACGACATTTGTTGATGCAGGAAATCCTTTGCCTTCTTAGTATTCCCGAGTTGAGAATAAATCTTTACCAGATTTACAGTGAGAACACTGAGCATCTTGTCGTTTTTCCGCTTTACGGCAAGGTCGTAAGCCTCTTCATAATAATGAGAGGCACGCTCGAAATCATTGAAAAGAGCATATACGCTGCCGATATTGTTAAGGCAAGAGAGCTTTGTGCCCATTTTTCCGCATTTCTCAGCCTGTTCGATAGCAAGGGTATAGAATTGCAGAGCCTCAACATAGCGATTGCTGTTGGCACAGCAATTTCCTCCTTCGAGTAGTCCCTTGCAAAGAACTGTATCCTGCTTCGAACTTTTTCCACATTCATTTATCAGCTTCGCATAACATCTGATAGCCGCAGCATAATCAGCATGCAACTCAGCCTGTTTGCCGAGTCTAACGATATCTTCAGTCTCACCGGCTATGCCTTTTACACAACATATCAAGAAACAAATAATATATATTACAAAAAACTTTTTCATTCTAAATACAACATAATATTACTGCAAAAATAACAAAATGATAAGAAATATGAACCAAGAAATAAAGAAAATGCCATTTTTACTCCAAATTTCGTGAAATTTGTATTAGCCGTGATATATATTCAATTAAATAAAAAACAAAAAAACATATTTTTGCAGCACGATTACAGAGAATACTAATTAACATAAACATTTAGCTTATGAGAAAGAAAAAATTTTATTCACTCTTCGGACTTGTCTGTGCCATCGGACTGACATTCGTCCAAAGTGTTTCCGCCCAACCTGCACATCAAAGGCAACGGACGGAAGTAATGCACATGACTTTGCCTGAGCAACAAAAGGCACAAGAAGCTTTTGCAAAGAAATATCCACTGATTGCAAACCGGATGGAGCTACATAAGGGATTGCAAGCTGGTATGCAAAGTGTGAAACCAGTGGCTGATGTAATCCGGAGCCATCGCAGACCGTCGTTAATGAAAGACGCTGCAACGAGCACCACATTCCTGGAATCAGCCTCGTATATATATACTGACGATAGCTATGCCTACAACAGTTTCTGCTCTTTCAACACAAACCCGTTTGCTTTCAACAAACTCATCCAAAATGACGAGGTTATAGCAAAAAACGGTGTCTGCGTGAAAGATGGAGAGCTGTACTGCATGGAAACAGAGTTCAACACACTGGAAATAGGACTCGTTGAAGTAACACAGATTCTGCGGAGTTACGACGTAAACACATGGGAAGAAAACTTCACCCCGACAATAGTTAACGGCGTAACCATGACTGCCGTAGAAACTGCACAGGCTGTAGACGGTACAGTATATGGAGAATTCTACAACTCAAACATGAGTGGACTGGAATGGGGAATCGTGGACTACGTAAACAAGACTCGTACTACAATAGCCAATGCCGTCAACACGTATATTGCTCTCGGAATAACTGCCGAAGGACAGCTTTATGGTGTTGCCACCGACGGAAACCTTTACAAGATAAACAAGGAGACTGGCGAGGAAACGGTTGTCGGACCGACTGGTGTTACTGTTCTTACAAGCGGAGGGAAGTACTACAACCAATGCGGAGAGATTGACCCTGCCGACAACACCTTCTATTGGGCTGCAATAGACGGTAAGGGAAACACAGCCCTTTACACCGTAGACCTACAGACGGGAGCTGCAACAAAGCTATACTCATACGATGCTGCCATCTACGGAATGGTTTTCCCGCAAGCAACGGCAAAAGCAGCAGCACCGGCACGCATCAGCGACATTACTCTCGATTTCAAAAACGGAGCCTTGACTGGAAACGTGGCATTCACCACCCCGACCAAGACTTTCGGCGGAAGCGACCTCGAGGGAACATTAAACTATAAGGTATACGCCAACGACAAAGAAGTAGCAAGTGGAACTGCCGCTACAGGAGAAAAGGTTAGTGCTCCTGTCACCATTACGGAAGAAGGACAATATACCTTCACTGTCCGCACGAGCAATGTCGCCGGCGAATCGCCAAAGACAAAAGTAAAAGCATGGATAGGTTATGACACCCCACTGGCCGTTACTGACCTGAAAGCTACCATTGACGAAAACAGAAAAGCTACCGTTACATGGAAAGCTCCCGCCGGAACCGTAAACGGAGGATATCTTGGAGAACTGAAATACGACGTTTACAGAACCGTTAATGGCGATAGTATCCTCGTTGGCAAAGACCTTGAGAATACATCCTTCTCGGAGATAATACCGAAGGCAAGTCTGGCAAGCTACAACTATGTAGTGTATGCAAAGAATGCCAAACTGACAAGTGCTCCAGCAAGTTCTAACGACTGCGTTACGGGCGAAGCAATAGAGCCTGACTATGTTGAGCTATTCACGACAAACGTCCCGATGCTACTGTACACAGTAATAGACGCCAACAACGACGGCAAGACATGGAACTGGGGAATGTATGACGATACCGACGGCTACGTTTACTCTATGTTCAGCAACAGCAACGGCAACGACGACTGGCTCATCACACCGCCAATCCACTTGCAGCCGAAGTATAAATACACGCTCTCGTTCCTCGGACAGGAATGGCTTGCGAAATATCCTAACACTCTGGAAATAAAATACGGC
The DNA here is from genome assembly GCA_036758085.1 of Prevotella sp. Classification (GTDB taxonomy): domain Bacteria; phylum Bacteroidota; class Bacteroidia; order Bacteroidales; family Bacteroidaceae; genus Prevotella. The sequence goes on from DAIOXG010000018.1 coordinate 9,495, forward strand.
AAGTCTGCCACTCCTGAGGCTATGGCAAATACAATTCTGTCGACGACTGCTCTGACTGCCGACATGAAGGAGTACACTTACACTATCTCCGTTGCAGAGGATGCCAACTACTATATCGGTTTCCACGACAACACAGAGAAGGCTGGACAATACAGACTGCGTATCGACAGTATCGCCGTATCGGCAAATTCTCTCGGCATAGCCCCGGCGGCTGTGGAGAATCTTACTGTCGTTCCTGACTCTAAGGGCGAAAAGAAAGCCGAAGTGAAATTTACACTTCCTTCGAAAACAGTGGGCGGAGCAACTCTTGCTGCCGTTGACAGCATAGAGATTACACGCGGCAGCAAACTTGTTGCAACGCTGAAGAACAAGAAAGCTGGCGAAAGTATATCTTATACAGATGAAACGCCAAACAATGCAATATACAAATATTCAGTGAGATGCTACTATGGCGGCGAATTCAGTCCGATAGTATCTGCTGCCAAGTTTATCGGAACTGACATTCCAACAATACCGCAAGGCGTAAAGGTAACCGACAACGGCAACAAGATTAACGTGTCGTGGAATAAATTCGGAAGAGGAATAAACGACGGATATGTTGATCCGGCAGACGTTGCCGTTACGGCATTCAGCGTAGTGAACTATCCATACCTTGGCCCGCAGGTGAAAGACTCGCTAACAACGACTAAGAAAGGCGACCTAAGCGTAGACATCGATCAGAATCCTGAGAAGTCTGTTGCCGACGACGGTATGCAGAGTATGATATACTATGGCTTGCAGGCAAAATCTACTGGCGGCGAAAGCGATATTGTCATAACCGACGGATTCCTTGTAGGACCATCTATAAAGTTGCCTTTCCATGAATCAATGAAGGGCGGCAATGTGGATAACGGTATCGTATGGCTGGAGAGTTCACAAAACCGCGAATTCCCGAGCGAAGACGAGCAACCTTCGAAATGGGCATTATCGACAAATCTGTCGTATGACGGCGACGGCGGTGCTGCGCTATGGATGCCGTATTCTGAGTATGGAGTAACGTACTCTATAGCCGAGGGCGACATGTGTTCATTCAACCTCCCGAAGGTTTCATTGGCAGACAGCACAAATCCGCAGCTCCTGTTCAGCGTGTATGCTGCAAAGAATGACGACGTGAAGCTCGACATCATCGGCATGACGCCTGACAACAAGGAGACTATTCTGAAGACACTTGACTTCTCAGCTACTGACAAAGAGGGATGGTATCGCTATCAGGTGGACATGAGCAGTCTGAAGTCTGCAAAATTCGTAATTGTAAAATTCCGCGCTACAAGCACCGGTGCATATACCGCACTCGGTCTTGACGACATAAGCATATTCAACCAATATGCCGACAATCTCGCCGTAAATTCCATCACCACACCTAAATATGTACAGGCTGGCAAAACGGCAAAGGTGAACGTTGAGGTTGAAAACAAGGGACAAAATGAGGCTAAAGACTTCTCTGTTGTGCTTTATGCCGACGGAAAGGCTGTTGACAACGTGAAGGTTTCTGATGCCATAGCAGTTTTGGACACTCGCAATGTGGAGCTTACTCTCCCTGTGAAGATGAATGTCGGAAATAGCGTCAAGGTGAAAGCTGAAGTGAAATACGATGCCGACATGGACGCATCTGACAACATTACCGACGAAACGGAAGTAAAAGTGGAACAGTCGGATTATCCTGCCGTTACCGATCTTCACTCTACCGGCAATGACGGAGCTGCCCTGGAATGGAGCCAGCCTGCTAAGGCTCAGCCGAAGACTTTGACTGAAGACTTTGAGTCGTATGACGGATGGACAACAAACGGATGGGGACACTGGACGACTATTGACAACGATGATGCCTATGCCGGAAAGATATTCTCTGACATTGCCTTGCCACACCAGGGAGAGCAGTATGCATTCGTGTTGACTGATGTATCCGGAGACTACAGAAGTCTGCAAGCTAACTACGGCAACCATACTGACGGCGGAACGAAATACCTCTCTGCATTCTATGGCGTGAACAGTTCTAATACTCAGTATGTGGCAACCGACAACTGGCTCGTAAGTCCGGTACTCTCCGGCAACAAGCAGACTGTCAGCTTCTATGCCGAGAACCATAATAACGGTTCGAAGAAGTACCCGGAAACCCTTTACGTACTGTATTCTACCACAGGTAAGGAGATTGCCGATTTTACCGTAATAGGAAAAGCAATATCCGTAAGTTCCGGTTCATGGGAGCAGTATACAGCCGAAATTCCTGAGGGGGCTCGCTATTTTGCCATCGAAAACAAGAATGCCAAAGGCGACGGACTGTGGCTCGGACTTGACGATATCACGTATGAGGCTGCTGCCTCTGGCGCAGACGAAACAATCGTAGCATACAATATCTATCGCGATGGAGAATTGCTTGCTTCTGTAGACGGCAACACTCTGGCGTATGTCGACGAAGCCGGCGACGGAACAAGCCATACATACAACGTTACTGTTGTGTATGAGGATGAGAATGGCATTCGCACCGAATCTCCTTTCTCTAATACCGTTTCGGCTACAGCTTCATTAACTGATATTCTTAACGGAGAACGGATTTCTAAATATGATGTATATACGATTGACGGAAAAGCTGTTTTCAGCAACGGCAAGGACATCAAGAATATTCCATCGGGTACATACGTCATTAACAACAAGAAAGTCATCATCAAATAATGACCGGACGCATTTGTGTTGGTGAACACAATTTGTAAGTTTTTCTCTTTAAAATGAATGGGCATGCAAATTTGCATGCCCATTTCTTTTGATTATACGCTTTTTTCGTATGCAATTTAACCATATCGGGATTTGTACCATTTACCGCTGCCGTTTGGTGCATTTGGCGGCAGTATCCCTATGCTGCACCTTTGGTGCAAGATACATCCAGTTTTTTGGCACTATTAATATACCAAGAAGGTTTTATTCCTTTCTCCACAGCTTCGACATATCCTCAAGGCTCTTGCCCTTTGTCTCCGGAACAAGTTTCCAGACGAACAGGGCTGCAAGAATACAGATAACGCCGTAAAGACCGTATGTGAACCAGTGGCCGAAGTCGTCACCCTCTGTCAGGTGCATATTGAACATCGGCACGAAAGTAGAACTTACGATGAAGTTGAATATCCACTGGAATGCCACGGCAATGGCAACAGCAGCACCACGGATAGTGTTAGGGAACAGCTCTGCTATGAGCACCCATGCGATAGGTCCCCATGAGAACATGAAGCTTGCACTGTATACCATTATACTTATCATCGTGAGAGTGCCGAGAGACGGATTGCCAAACGTCAGGGCAACACCGAGAGCACCGACAGCCATTCCGATAGATCCCCAGATAAGTAGCGGCTTTCTGCCGAGCTTTTCAACGGTGAACACGGCAACAAGAGTGAACGAGATATTCACGATACCCATAATGACGGTCTGAACCATAGGGTTCTGCATTCCCATATCCTGGAAAATTCGAGGAGCATAATAAAGTACGGCATTGATACCTACAGCCTGCTGGAACACGCTGAGCATGACGCCAACGAAAATACACATGAAACCATAGGAGAAGAGCTTTTCAGTCTTCACCGTAATGGTGTTCTTTATATCATTGATTATTTCGTCGGCAACACGGCTACCGTTGATACGGGTGAGGATACCGCGGGCCTTGTCGTCCTGTCCTATCATTACAAGATAGCGCGGAGTCTCTGGCACAAAGCAGATAAGCAACGTGAAAAGTCCTGCCGGAACACATTCGCTACCGAACATGTAGCGCCAGCCGCTCTCCACTGTCCATTGGCAATCCGCCCAGTTGGCTATCTGTCCCATAGCATCATACAGCGGGTTGGCATGGGAACCGAGGATAATGAAATTTACGAAATAAACTACCAGCTGACCGAAGATGATGGCAAACTGGTTCCAGCTCACGAGCATTCCACGGATATTGCTCGGGGCTACCTCACCGATATACATTGGACAAATAGCCGATGCCATACCGACACCAATTCCGCCAAGCACACGGTAGATATTAAATACAACGAGCAAGGTCATGTTGGCATTGCCTTGCGGCAATATGTACGTTTCCGGTTCCATCGACCCCCATGCCGAAAGGAAGAAACATACTCCGGCAAATATCAAGGAACGCTTTCTGCCAAAACGGCTGGCAAATATACCCGACAGCGCACTGCCGATGATGCAGCCGATGAGAGCACTCGACGACGTGAATCCATGCATGAAATCCGTATACTCGAAATCTGTAGAGCTTTTGAAAAATGCCTGAAGTCCCTTCTCCGCACCAGAAATTACTGCCGTATCGTATCCGAAGAGAAGTCCTCCCAACACGGCAACCATAACAATTGAGATAAGGTAGGACTTGCTACCTTTTTGTTCTTGTTCCATTATTATTTGAATATTTAATAGGTTAGTATTTTTTATAACACCGCAAAGGTAACATTAAATATTCAAACGACACAAAAAGAATGGCAGCAATAAATAAAAAATAAAAAACAAACATTATATTACCCCTGTTTTGATAAAAATTCCACCTTAAAATACTATGACTGCCATGTTTTTTACAAATAAAAAAAGAAAAGTCGATAATTTTTAGTAAGTTTGCAAAAAAGAAAAGAACATGATAAATATTCCACGATGGGAACAGAGGCTCAACAGCTACGAAAAGGCAACAAAAAGGCTTGCAGATGTTGTAAATGAAAGTATGCACAGGGAACTCAACTCTATAGAAAGGGACGGACTTGTACAAAGATTCGAGTTTACACACGAGCTTGCCTGGAAACTCATGAAAGCATATGCCGAATATCAAGGGGCCAATGATATCGGAGGCTCACGAGATGCAACACGAAAAGCCTTCGAAATGGGACTGATAACCGACGGACAAATATGGATGAACATGATAAAAAGCAGGAACGAGACATCTCACAACTACAATGGAGAAATTGCTGACGAAGTTGTAGGATATGTGATAAATGACTTTTTCCCCGCTTTAAAGGCATTTTACCTAAAGATGAAGAACCTTTCGCAGCTTTCACCTAACGATATCTTTTCTTTATGAAATTCGGACTTGAAGACGAGGTCATTGAAAAAATAGTCAAGACTATCGCTATACACGAAGAAGTGGAATGCGTCATAGTATACGGGTCGAGAGCAAAAGGTAACTATCGCTACAACTCGGATATAGACCTGACCATCGAGGGAAAAGAACTGAGCCATAAAGCCCTCTTCCAGATAGAGCAACAACTGGACGACCTGTTATTGCCATGGAATATTGACTTGTCTGTAAAATCAGAAATAAAAAACGAGGATTTAATAAAAGAAATTGAAACCTACGGAGAGGTGATATACAAAAAGAAATGAAATTCAAAGACGTTATCGGACAAGAAGAAGCCAAAAGACAACTACTGCAACTCGTGGTAGAAAACCGTGTGCCACACGCCATGCTGCTATGCGGACCTATGGGGTGCGGCAAGATGGCATTGGCTCTTGCCCTGGCATCTTTTCTGCTCGGCGAACGGGACGACAGCGACCCTCTCGAAGCGGAAGCGGCAAAGAATATGCCGGAACTCTCGCCAGAGAAGAAAAGGAATGCAGAAGCGATGCTTGCTAAATATTCACATCCCGATCTCCTCTTCTCCTACCCCGTCATCAAACCGGCAGGAACGGGATCTGACCACAAGATGACAAGCGACGACTTTGCCAAAGAATGGCTGCAAGTACTTAACCAAAGCCCATACTTCTCCATCGACCAATGGCTCACGGCAATGAAAGCCGAAAACCAACAGGCAAGGATTAGCGTGGGCGAGAGCGAATCGCTAATCCGAAAACTGAGCATGAAATCAAGCCAGGGAGGATACAAAGTCTGCATTATATGGCTACCGGAAAGAATGAACGGCGAATGTGCAAACAGCTTGCTGAAACTTATCGAAGAACCGCCACACATGACGGTATTCATAATGGTATGCGAGGAACCGGAGAAACTTCTCGAAACGATACGCAGCCGCACACAACGCTTTGACATCAAGAAAATCGATACGCCGACACTGGAAAAAGCACTCGTGGACAAGCGCTACATCGATCCGGAAATGGCAAAACGCATAGCAAGAGTGGCTAACGGCAACTGGCTGACTGCAATGAAGGAACTCGACTCGGGAAACGAAAACAGAATGTTTCTCGACATGTTCATAATGCTCATGCGACTCGCTTATATGCGGAAAGTAAAGGATCTGAAGAAATGGAGCGAAGCTATCGCACAATACGGAAGGGAGAAGCAAAAGCGCATGCTTACATACTTCATCCATCTTATACGCGAAAACTTCATGTACAACTTCCATAATCCGGAACTCAACTACATGACAGCCGAAGAGGAAAACTTCTCTAAGAATTTCGCCCGCTTCATCAACGAGGCAAACGTGGTGGAACTGACAGAACTGTTTGAACGCGGCATACGCGACATCGGGCAGAATGCCAACGCTAAAATTGTCTTGTTTGATATCACACTGAAAACAATCGTACTGCTTATTCAAAAATAAAAATTTAAAATATAATAACCAGAGTTCCCAAGGCTCAATATCCTAAAAAATAGACTCACAGCCTTTCCAGTTCTCACAGTTCCCAAGTTTCCACAGAACTCCCAGTTCTCCCAAAACTCCCAGAACTCCCAGAACTCCCAGAACTCTCATAATAAAAAATATGGACTTCAAAAATATGAAATTTAAAGTAGGCGACGGATGCGCCCGCGGACTCTGTCGCAGAGGATGCGGAAGGCAAGACCGACAGCTGAATACATACGACTGGCTTGCCGACGTACCCGGCAATGCCGAAAGTACTGACCTCGTGGAGGTACAGTTTAAAAACACAAGAAAGGGTTACTACCACAACGTCAACGGACTCGACCTGAAGAAAGGCGACATCGTTGCCGTAGAGGCAAGTCCCGGCCACGACATCGGAGTGGTAACTCTTACAGGCAAGCTTGTGAAACTGCAGCTCAAAAAAGCCAACCTGAAATCGGCTGACGACATAAAGAGAATATACAGAATAGCAAAGCCTGTAGACCTCGACAAATGGCGCGAGGCTAAAAGCCGTGAGCACGGCACTATGATTCAGAGCCGACAGATTGCCAAAGACCTGAACCTGCAGATGAAAATCGGCGACGTGGAATATCAGGGCGACGGTAACAAGGCTATCTTCTATTACATCGCCGACGAGCGCGTGGACTTCCGTCAGCTTATCAAAGTCCTCGCCGAAACTTTCCACGTGCGCATCGAAATGAAACAGATTGGAGCAAGACAGGAAGCAGGACGCATCGGAGGTACTGGTCCGTGCGGAAGAGAGCTATGCTGCGCAACATGGATGAAGAACTTCGTATCTGTAAGCACCGGTGCCGCACGCTACCAGGACATATCGCTCAATCCGCAGAAACTTGCCGGAATGTGTGCAAAACTGAAATGCTGTCTCAACTACGAGGTGGACAACTATATCGAGGCAAGCAAGAAAATTCCAAGCCGCGAGGTGGTATTGCAGACTATCGACGGCGACTACTATCTCTTCAAGACTGATATCCTTGCCGGACTCGTAACCTACTCTACCGACAAGCGCATGGCAGCTAATCTGGAAACCATAACCGGAAAGCGCGCTCTTGAGATTATTGAGATGAACAAGCGCGGCGAGAAGCCTGACA
>DAIOXG010000019.1:0-16708 GCA_036758085.1 Prevotella sp.
CAAATATAAGTTATGCCGACGTAAACGACGAGACGCCGACAATAAGTCCGACAGCCACTTATACGAGTATCGACGGAGAAGAGACAGAAACCAACGAGATGTCGGGGCAAGCTCCCCTCGTAGGCAAATTCAAAGCAAATCCGAGCAATGTCGGCGACTACAACGCCACCTACGAATGGCGTTTCACTAAAGAAGGAGAAACAGCACCTTATCTTACAAGATATGAAGAAGATACAGAATACACCTTCACCAAAGCAGGAAGCCACAGCATAGTGGTTTATGCCACATTCACCAAGGGAAACGACGTGATAGAATACGGACAGGAATACTGGGACGAAACCGGTCCGCTACGTGTAACAATAAGCGAGAGCAAACTTGAGATGCCAAATGCCTTTTCTCCAAACGGCGACGGCATAAACGACATTTACAAGGCAAAAGACGGCTACCAGTCGCTCACCGAGTTTCATGCCTACATATTCAACAGATGGGGACAGAAACTTTATGAATGGACAAATCCAGCAGACGGTTGGGACGGTAAATACAAAGGAAAGGATGTAGCCCAGGGCGTATACTTCGTGCTTGTGGAAGCAAAAGGCGCAGACGGGAAGACATACAAGATAAAACGCGACGTCAACCTACTTAGAGGATTTACAGAATCAACCAATAATGGAGGAGCAACAGAATGATACGCGAAGACGAAAAAATAAACGTTTGGGGTGCAAGAGTGCACAATCTGAAAAATATCGATGTTGAGATTCCACGCAACAGCCTTACCGTAATTACCGGTCTGAGCGGTTCGGGAAAATCATCCCTCGCATTCGACACAATATTTGCAGAAGGCCAACGCCGCTACATCGAGACATTCTCAGCCTATGCCCGAAACTTCCTCGGCGGTCTGGAACGCCCAGATGTTGACAAAATCACAGGTCTAAGTCCAGTTATAAGCATCGAGCAGAAGACGACGAACAAGAATCCGCGCTCCACGGTAGGAACAACAACCGAGATATACGACTTTCTGCGCCTTCTCTACGCTCGTGCCGGAACAGCATATAGCTACGTGACAGGCGAGAAGATGGTGAAATATACTGAAGAAGAGGTGCTGAATATGATATTCTCCGACTATTCCGGAAAGAGAATATTCATTCTCGCCCCACTCATCCGCAACCGAAAAGGCCACTACCGCGACCTTTTTGAGAACATGCGCAAGAAAGGCTATCTGTATGCTCGTGTTGACGGTGAGATAAAGGAAATAGAAAGCGGCATGAAGGTAGACCGCTACAAGAACCACAACATCGAGGTAGTTATCGACAAGCTACAAGTACGCAAAAAGGACGACGAGCGCCTCCGCAAGAGCGTGGAGACAGCCATGCGCCAAGGAGAAGGCTTGATGATGATTATGGACAAGGACACAGGCAATGCAAAATACTACAGCAAGCGCCTTATGTGCCCAACTTCAGGTATTGCCTACAGCGACCCGGCACCGAATAAGTTCTCGTTCAACTCCCCGGAAGGAGCCTGTCCGAGATGTAAGGGACTTGGCGTCGTAAATGAAATAGATCTTGACAAGATAATTCCCGACAGGTCAAAATCTATCCATGAAGGAGGCATCATACCATTAGGCAAATACAAAAACCAGATGATATTCTGGCAAATTGGAGCAATACTGGAAGAAACCGACTGTACGCTGAAAACCCCTATAAAAGACATCCCCGACGACACGCTAAACGACATACTCTACGGCAGAATTGAAAAAATAAAAATACGCAAGGAAGTAGTACACACGTCAAGTGACTATTTCGTGGAATACGGCGGACTTGTAAAATACATTCAGTCGGCAATAGAAAACGAAGACAGCAAAGAAGCACAGAAATGGGCAGACCAGTTCATGAGCGTGTGCCAATGTCCAGAATGCCATGGAGAGCGACTAAACAAGGAGTCGCTATCCTATAAAATTTGGGACAAGAACATTTCGCAGGTTGCCGACATGGACATCAGCGAACTTTACCAATGGCTTGATGAAGCAGAGAAGCACCTCGACCACAAACAACAACAGATAGCAGAGGAGATACTGAAGGAAATACGTAGCAGAATACGTTTCATACTTGATGTAGGACTTAACTACCTGTCGCTCAACCGACAGTCAGTTTCCCTCTCCGGCGGTGAAAGCCAGCGAATAAGACTTGCTACACAGATTGGCTCACAACTCGTCAATGTTCTCTACATCCTTGACGAGCCAAGTATCGGTTTGCACCAGCGCGACAACGAGCGGCTTATAAACTCACTGAAGGAATTGCGCGACATGGGCAACACGGTAATTGTGGTAGAACACGACCGCGACATGATGCTCAATGCCGACTATATTGTAGACATCGGTCCGGGTGCCGGACGGAAAGGAGGAAATGTAGTATTCCAAGGCACTCCAAAGGAGATGATGAAGACTCACACAATGACGAGCGACTACCTAAGTGGCGAGCGTAAAATCGAACTACCTACAGAACGGCGCAAAGGCAATGGCAAGAGTATCACTATCCACGGCGCAAGCGGAAACAACCTGAAAAATGTTGACGTGGAATTTCCTCTCGGCAAACTTATTGTAGTTACAGGTGTCAGCGGAAGCGGAAAATCTACCCTCATCAACGAGACGCTACAACCGATACTGAGCAAGCACTTCTTCCGATCGCTGAAAGAACCTATGCCATATAAGAGTATCGAGGGAATGGAAAATCTGGACAAGGTGGTAAACGTAGACCAGTCGCCTATCGGTAGAACGCCACGTTCCAACCCAGCCACCTACACCGGAGTATTCAGCGACATACGCTCCATGTTCGTCAATCTGCCGGAAGCAAAAATTCGCGGCTACAAGCCCGGACGCTTCTCGTTCAATGTAAAGGGTGGACGCTGCGAAGCTTGCGGAGGCAACGGCTACAAGACTATCGAGATGAATTTCCTTCCCGACGTGATGGTGCCTTGCGAGGTTTGCCACGGCAAACGTTACAACCGCGAGACCCTTGAGGTGAGATATAAAGGAAAAAGCATTGCCGACGTGCTCGACATGACGGTAAACCAGGCTGTAGAGTTCTTCGAGAACGTGCCCGACATTCTCCGTAAGATAAAGACTATACAGGATGTTGGATTAGGATACATAAAACTCGGCCAACCGTCAACTACCCTCTCCGGTGGAGAATGCCAGCGCATGAAACTTGCCACAGAACTGAGCAAACGCGACACGGGAAAGACTCTGTATATTCTCGACGAGCCAACTACGGGTCTGCATTTTGAGGACATCAGGATATTGATGGACGTGCTCGAAAAACTTGTTGACAAGGGCAATACAGTTATAATAATCGAGCACAATCTCGACGTGATAAAACTTGCCGACTATATCATCGACATGGGACCGGAAGGCGGTCGTGGCGGTGGACAGGTAATGGCAACCGGAACTCCGGAAGAAGTGGCAAACAGCGGCAAGGGCTTTACCGCACGGTTTATAAAAGAAGAACTTGAAAGGTAAAAAGCTGAATAAAATTTCTGCTAAGTTTCAAACAATATAATGGAGCTATAAATTATACAAAAATGAATTTATAGCTCCATTATTTATTACGGAATGTGGCTACAAAAGCCCCAATGGAGTCCACTCCACACTTCTCATTCCAGACTCCCTAAAACCTCGTCATTACCTCAAAGACAATCTTGTCCTTCTCAGAAACCTTAGCCACGGCATTCTTGCCATAGAAATATTTCTCGTAGTTAATGCGGATGTCTGAGACAAAAGGTTTTGCAAGACTAATAGTAACACCTCCGGTAATACGTGAGCGCTTACAGTCGGTAAGCTTCATCTTCCCATCGTCCGTCAGCGAACCGTCACTATGGTCGGTCATAAAATCATACCTTACAAGCGGCGAAACCTTCTTTATCAAGCACCTGTCGTTCTTCACGGCAATGTCGTAGTTCACGAATCCGTCAAACGAATGAACATCCTTGAACATACCGTGAAGATAATGTTTGTAGAGATACTCAGCCTCAACATGCCATCCATATCTCTGCCAGTACACTCCACCGTCGTACATCATGATGTCGTTCTTATTTGGACTGATTTTCTGTGTACTCAGCGTGAGATTAAATCCCTGAGGAAAGAACATCTGCGCCTTAGCAGAGAAATTAACCTTCTTTGTCCAATAATCCTTCTGGTCAGTAAGTCCGGAACCATTGAAAAGTCCAGCCTCAAGAACAACCGGAAAACCGGCATTAAAACTATAGCCGAGCGTAGCACCCACATCACGCACGTTTCCCACTTGCTTGGCAATAAACGAGCGGTTGGCAAAATACTGCTGATGCGGCGAGCGATGGGCATCAATGGTAAACGGCACACGCATCTGACCAATAGTGAAGCTCAGTCCCGAAACAGGTTTCAGTCTGGTGTAAGCATCGAGCATCTTTATCTTTCCCTCGTCGCTGAGGTCAATCTCCGCCTTGTATTCCACAGCCTTAGCCACACGCCCAGAAACACTAAGTCGCGCATTTCTCACTTCAAATCTCCCCTCCCCTTCTTCGGTTTGGAACTCATACTTACCTCTTACCGTTCCGTGAATCTCAGGAGTAAGATCAACCTTTTCACTATCCTTCGACTCCGACTGTGCCCAAACCGGAACAGACATCATAACCAATAGTGCCCCGAGAGCCACTTTTCCTTTTTCTATATTCATTTGCATCACATTATTGTTTTATGGCTGCAAAATTACAGGAGAGATATGAAAAAAGTGTTACAACTAAATTACGATTGGACTAAATCCTCAGAAGCGGCATTCTGTTTGCTCTTTCTGTATTCCGACGGTGACATTCCAGTATGCTTTTTGAAGCACTTACCGAAATACTTCGGGTCGGAGAATCCCACGGCATAGGCAATCTGCGAAAAAGTCATGGAGCTCTCCGTCACGAGATCTTCAGCTCTCTTCATACGAATATGACGCAAAAAATCGTTCGGCGACATGTCGGCAATCTGCTTTAGCCTTGCATAGAAAGTGCTGCGCCCCATACCGATAGCCACCGCCAAATCATCCACTTTCAAGTCCACATCACCTATGTGCTCCTCAATATAGGCAAGGAGTTTGTCCATAAACACCTTATCCTCGTCTACAATTTCCGGTTTACGTAACATGTAGCGCACTTTTCCGGCATCAGCCTTCTCCGTAGCCTCATCAGCAATTTCGGCAGCCCTCTTTTTCATATAGGTACGGAAAGCATAGTAACACAATCCCAAGAGAAGCGCCCAGATAATGGTGCGCCCCCACCAACTCTCAAAGAAAGTAGGCTCAGCATAAATTTTCAGTTCCTTGGCATTGTCAATCCACACTCCGTCGCCGTTGGTACTCCTCACGCTTATAACATGCGAGCCAGCTGGGAAGTTGTTAAAAGACGCACTGTTGCTACCAGGATGCACATAAACCCAGTCGCCGTCGTCCACTTTGTAGGCGTATCTTATGCCACAGTTTTCGCTTAGCGGCGATACAGAAGAATGAGAACTGTAGTCGAGAGCCGAGAAGAAGATAGAGAACGACCTGTGGTCTACGTCTACGCTCAGCTCCGGAACGTTTAGTATTGGTTGTTCCACGTCCCTGTCCATATATCTTATAGATGTGAAAACGATGTTCGGCGCATAGCTGCTCCGGTCCATATTCCGCGGCAGAAAAGTTATAGCCCCGCCTTCGGTAGCAATAACAATTCGGTCGGTTGCGGCAGAATATGCCGGCAAAGCTTCCGAGATGTTCACTCCACCAATCTCGTCGGCTCCATATTCCTTCAGTTCGTTCTTGCCGATGCATGCAATGCTGCTCTCCCCTATTACCCATATTCCGCCACTATGGTCGGTCACGAGACTCTGTATTGTGCCCGATGCGAACGACTGCATCCGCTCATTTCCGTCTTTATCTTCCACGGGACTGAAATAAATATTGTCCTGCAATAGATTCTTTGCCTCTGCACACTGTAGTCCGCCACCAAGCGTCACCACATAGAGTTTGCCGTCGGGAGCCACCAGAGTCTGCATCACTTCGCTGCTATAGAGCGAATTCTCGTTCTTAGTATGGCGCGATACATAAAATCTGATTCTGTCGGGATAAGTATAGCTGTCGAGATACGTGAGTAGTCCCTGGGTGGTGGAAAGCAGCACCACGCCACTGGGCAGCACCTCAATTCTCCTCACCTTGTTGAACATGTCGCCAACATAGCCCTTCAGCATATTGTTGCAGTTATAGAACTTCAATTCTTTCAAATCTCCCGAATACATGCTACCGGAAGAAATGTTCAGTCCGCCGTTAAACACCGCAACGAGCAGTCTGCCATGATTATCCTCCTTAATGTCATAAACATCATCACTGTTGAGCGTATAGGAATTAGTATCATCGTGTTTTAGTCTTACAACCATTCCGTTGTCGATACAAAACACGCCCTCGCCCTTTGTACCAATCCACAGTCGGCGGCGTTTGTCTTCATACAAAGAGTAGATATGGTAAGAAAATGTACATTTCTCCGTTTGCCATTTTCCCGAAGGAGAGAGAAAGCCAATCAACTTTCCATCAGGCGAAAACTTCACCACATCTCCGTCTACAGTACCGAGAATAGTATTTCCGTCATGGTCGATGAGTACAGACCTTGTGTCGCGCTTCATCCCTAAGTCAATCTGCGAAATATTGGAATAGCTAAAGCTAACAAGCGACAGGTTGTGTGGATAAATCATCCAGAGGTTGCCCTGGTGGTCAGAATAAGCTTTCTTTACCCTTGGAATTACATTACCCGAGAAGCCAGCCGATGCAAGCGACTGCGGAACAAGACTGTTTGAAATTTCGTCATAATAAGAGAAGACGCCGTCTTTTGGAGCCATCCACACAGTATGGCGCAAGTCTTCATGGAAAATCGGTTTGTCGGCAACAGTCATTCCGCTACCCTTTGTCTCCACTGCCAGATGCTTCACCTGCATGCTTGGCAAGACTACAGACACGCCGTTGCCGTCGTTGAAACACCACAATCTTCCTTTAGAATCCTTAAACATCTGGTCTACAGCCTTTACCGGATTGCCTGGCCACTGCACCGAGAGGATAGTTTTCTGTCCGTTTCTCGTGTCATAAACGGCAACTCCAAGATTTGTTGCCAAAGCGAGCTGGTATTTGTTCACCACAAACACCTCATTGACTTTTTCCACCTCAAGCTGAGCCCGTTCAGCAACTTTCCGTCCGTTTGCAGAAAGTTCAAGGATACGTCCATCGATAGTTACGAGCCACCGCTTCTTTCCCACTGTCTCCACAAAATCCACCCATTGCGTAGAAACTTTACGAGGTTTGCTTCCCGCCCTTGAAACAAAAGCTCCCTGGTCGCAGAACAGCCATTCGTCGCCGCTGCCGTCGAGCACCACCTTATTGAGAGTGCCTGGCAACTTAAATTGCTTCATTCCCTGCGCATTTTCTGTGCATCCCTTTGGCATATAGTAGTGGTCGTTGTATTTCCCCACAATCCATGTGTCTCCGTTTGCCAGCGGATAAATCTTGCGCAGACTGAACTTGCTGCGAAAGTTCTTCTGGATAATTGCCGACACATTGACATACTGGCATTTACGACTGTCGAAAAGATAGAAATCCTCCGAGTAAGCCGTAACCCACAAATCGCCGTCAGCAGCCGGCATCACGCTTATCAGATGATTTGTCGTGAGTTGCGAGTCGTGTCCCGGAATATTACGGAATGTTGTGAAGCGGTAGCCGTCGAAACACGACAGTCCATTCCAAGTGGCAAGCCAAACAAGATTGTCCGTGCTTTGGGCAATGCCGCTCACCACACTTGCAGGCAGTCCGTTCCCCGTACCGAAAGTGCGCACCTTACACAACGGTTGCGCCCAACCAGCCAATGCGAGAACTGACAATATAAATATACAGATACTTTTCCCCATGTTTTGCATAATACAGAAATCAGTTAAGTCATTGATAATTGCACTTGCAAATATACGAAAAAAAATAAAAAAGATACAAAGGAAGACATTTTTTTATTCATACCAGTCTCCTTTGTATCTTTCTAATCTGCCATTTTGAAAAGTTTTCTATCAATCAAAAAGATTGCGACTTTCCAATCTTGATTTTTCTATTTCCTTATATACTTTTTCCCGTTTACAACGTATATCCCGGAAGCAAGTTTGTCGAAGTCTTCAGCTGAGCAGATGTAGGCTCCCATGACATTGAACACCTGGTCATTCTTGTTCAGAAGAGCAGAACTTTCCACTCTTTCTATTGCCGAGGCATTCTCCGAGATGTATGTTTCTTTAGCCACTCCAGCCTCAGCAGTCATATCCTTGGTCAAACGGATATCCTCGCTCGAAGCGGCGAGTTCGAGGGTAACGGTTCCACCTGCTACTTTAAACTGATGTGTGGTTGTATCAAAATAGCTTAGCTCCTGATAATCAACAGGAATTGTTACCGTCTTCGTCTCTCCAGCCTTCAGCTCCACTCGTGCGAAGCCCACGAGTTTGCGACGCATATTGCCATTCTTGCCGTAATGAGAATTTCCGTTGAAGTTGGCATAAAGTTGCACGATTTCAGCTCCGTCACGTGTGCCGGTATTCTTTATATTTGCCTTAACATTCACCTGTCTTTCCTTATTTATCGACGTTGCCGAGAGTTGCATATCAGAATAGTCGAACATGGTGTATGAGAGTCCGTAGCCGAAAGGATACATCGGTTTCTCAGCCTGACAAGGATTCTTTTCGCCCTTACCGTAATACATGTAAGTGTAGCCCCATTCGTCGATATTGTATTCCATCATGCCCTTTCTGCCATACGATGATACATTCTGAGCCGAACTGCTTTCCTGAGGCAGTTCGCTGATACTGTTGTACCAAGTGGAAGTGAGTTTTCCCGACGGGTTAATGTCGCCGTAGATAGCATCACATATTGCCTGTCCCTGTGCCTGTCCGCCATACCATGCTTCCATGATTGCCGGCAAATTCTGCTTAGCCCATGTTATGTCGAGCGACGAACCACTTTCGAGCACCAATACAGTATTCTTGTTTGCAGCATACAGAGCCTTCAGCACATCCTCCTGATTGCCCGGCAGCGTGAGTTGCCAGCGGTCGTGGCTCTCGGTTCCCGTAGCGTGGTCGTCAGGTTTCTCGAAGTTCGTTCCGCCGAGGAACACCACCACGTCGGCGCGCTTTGCCACTTCAACGGCACGCTTTATCATCTCCTCTGACGCCTTCTCGTTTACCGACGATGATGTGGTGCAGAGATAGAGCGGGCCCTGTGTTTCTTCTGCCGGAATCAGCACCTCGTTGGGGTTCCAGAAGTTGAAATACTTATAGTTGCCCACATAGCTCTGCGTTCCGTTCATCTTGACATAGAGGTCGTGTTTTCCCTTCACAACAGATGGGTCTACTGTGGCAGTAATCGTGGCATACTTGCTCCACGAACCTGTGTTCTGGTTTTCCACGGTGAGGAACGGCTCAGCATCCTTGTCGTCAAGACAGAAGCTAACAGACCCCACGCCTGTGTTCTTAGCTCCACAAGCCATCTCGAAGTTTGTGCATCCCATCTCTCCGAAGTTCACGTCGCGGTAAAGGAAGATGTCACCAGGCGAGGTATTCTCAAGCACTCCAGCCCCCTTATCGTTGCTCGATGCACCGCGCTTGCTCACCACAGCCTCGTCAAACGGCACTGCTGGAGTCTTTCCCGTGCGCACCGTCTGCAGATGGAAGTCGAGTTTCTTTGAGAAAGCCTCGTATGGAGTAGTAGTGTATGTTGGCGTTCCGCTATAGTCGCCCAGCATTATTGCGTTGGCATACGGTCCGACGAGTGCCACTTTCTTGTCTGTTCCGATTGGCAAGAGCGGAGTGCTGCCGCCATGCGGTGCATCATTTTTCAGCAGCGTCATGCTTTCCTGTGCCGCTTTCAGGGCGAGAGCCTGATTTGCCTCACTCTCGAGGGTGTTGTTCACGGGGTATTTGTATCCGTCGAATTCTCCGAGGGCAAAGCGTGTCTCGAGCACACGCACCACAGCCGTATCGATGTCGGCCTCTGTCAGTCCTATATATTTCAATCCGTTTGGGGCCGGTGTTTCCTTCGTCTGGAAAGCAGCATCTGTGGCATTCATGGCAGCTCGCTGTAACACAGAAGAGCGGTTCATAAACTCGCAGTTGGTGTCTGTTCCAGCCTGCAGGGCGATGGTTGCCGTGCGTGCCTCCATTATTTGCTCCTCATCGGTAGAATTGGCGTATGGCGCATGGATGGTTTTGAAATCCGTTCCGTCGGCAATGGTTCCGGCTGTGTAGTCTCCGAAATACTTGTGCTTTACAGCACGGTGCACACACGACAGTCCGGCACAGTCTGACGTTACATATCCGTCAAAGCCCCATTCCTTGCGCAGAATATCGGTGAGCAGCATCTTGTTGGCACAACAGGGCAGTCCGCCGTGCGCCTTGCTTGCACCCTGGTTGTTGGCATCGAGTTCCGTGGGGTCTATCGAAAAGGCGTTATACGCTGCCATCAAGCTCTTTACGCCTCCTTCTCTCACGCTCATCTCGAATGCAGGAAGATAATACTCGCGCATGTTTTTCTCAGAAACGAATGAGGTGGTAGATTGTCTGCCCTGCTCATAGTTGTTGGCTGCAAAATGCTTGGCACATGCCACGAGTTTATAATAAGGTGTCGTCGGGGTTATCTCTCCCTGGAATCCCTTGATAAATTCCACGGCGAGGCGTCCGGCAAGCAGTGGGTCTTCACCGTAGTTTTCTTCTTCCCTGCCCCATCGCGGGTCGCGCGCCATATTGATTGTAGGCGACCAATAGTTCAGTCCCTTGCCCTTTGTCTCGTGATAGATGCGCGCCTCGTCGCTTATCGCTTCGGCACAGGCCCTGACGAGCATTTGATCCCATGTTGCCGACATTCCCTTCGATTCAGGAAAGCTTGTTGCTGCGCCGGAGCGAGCCACCCCATGCAGGGCTTCATTCCAATATTGGTAAGCAGGGAGTATCACCTCGTTGCCACGCTTTATCGGTTCGCTCACGTTGTTGCCGAGCTGGTCCACTTTCTCTCTCAGTGTTAGTTCCTTGCAGAGCAACTCTGCCCTTTCGCGGAAGCTCTTGCTCGTGTCCATCCACGGATGGGCAGTCTGAGCCGTTGCTGTCAATGCAGCAAAAGCCACAGAAAACATAATGTAATTTTTTCTCATAAACTTTATAGGTTAGTTAAAATTTTCCTCAACATCATATCATTCAGTTTGCCTGACGATTTCCTGCAATGGGTTGATTGCATTGCAAAATTATGAGTATAAACGTTGAGATGAGGGGGAAAATTATACATAGAAGGGGTAAGAACCAACTATTCTACCTATATTCATAAGAAAATACTTGAATCTAACCTCAATATTCAAATGGAGATTTTACAATCTTCCCCATTCTATATCCACAAAACCGTGCTGCATCATTAAGCTCTTCTCTGTAATAATAAGCCACGCTACCCACAGCTCCTACCAACAAATCCTTGCGTCCATAATGGTCTACATTCAATCTGAAGAAATCTACAAAATTACGCATCACTATATCCCTGACCTCCTTGCAATCTATATGACTATGGATAAATGGAGATATGGACGCAAGATAACGGTTTGCCATCGGTTCACGGTAGACGCGGCGGATAATGTCGTCGAGGGTCTGACCGGTAGTCGCCAGGAACTCCTCTCTAATAGATGATGGAACATCACCCTTGAAGAGTCCGTTTATAAATAGTTTGCCGAGTACTGCCCCACTGCCCTCGTCGCCGAGAATATAGCCAAGCGGAGAGACATTGGCTATAATCCTCTTGCCGTCGTAGAGTCCTGAGTTTGCCCCCGTGCCAAGGATACAGGCAATGCCTTCGCCCTCGCCACACACGGCATGCGCAGCGGCAAGCAAATCGCTCCCCACAGCCACCTCTACCGTCTCTGGAAATGCAGACCGCAGTATTCCCTCCAGACTCTCTATGGCGGCACCGCGGCAACCTGCCCCATAGAAGCGGATCGACCGCACGGAAGGGTAAAGGATATGCTGTTCCGACAATGCTGCTTGGAGTCCGGGCTTCAGTTCTTCTTCGATTATCCTGGAAATCTCAGCATCGGCTTGATGAAAAGGATTTATGCCCTGTGTTGTGCAGCGACAAACCTGTTTGCCGTCCACACGCACACTCCAGTCGGTTTTCGTACTGCCACTATCTACAACAAGGCTTACGAGGGTTGCTTTATATCTACTGTCTGTCATATTTTCAAGTATATTCTGTTTATTTTTTACGGCAAAAGTAAGGAATATAGATGATAAAATTGTAAATTTGCACCTAAAATACAATTCTGATATGAAAAAAAGACTATTTATACTCTTTCTGCTCACCCTTCTGCTTGCCATTCCGGCTGGTGCCGTGCTGAAGGAGAAAGACCTTAACAACACGTTGTCTATCCTGAGAAACGAGCTTACCACCTTCCATCAGGAACAGAAACGCCGACAGCTTTTGTTTAAGAACAGTAGCGAGAAGGTGAAGAAAAACCTGTTTTCCATCCTCTCGAAGAGCAACCAGAACGCTCTGATGCTCTATTCGCAGAAGCCCGACTATGTGTTCGACCTTGCCTATGCCTGCCATGAGGCAACCGACCAGTTTCAGAATTTCAAGCAGAGTTCTCTGCCGTTCCGCTCTTACATCACGCAGATTGACGGCGAGATAGCCCGCTACGACAGTCTTGTAAATTCCCTGCAGCGCATGCCGGAGATTACACTCAGCCCAAAGGCAAAGACTGACCGCAACGTGTGCTTGACGCTTGCCGTATGCATACGCAACAATATGGTGGAGAACAAGGCGATGCTGCAAGACTACATAAAGTATTACGACATGACGGAGCACCACCTGAAGGGGCTCAACGACTATGCCAACAACCGCTACAACGAGATACAGAACAGCATCTTCAGCAATGGCGGCGACAATTATTTCAGTATCTTGAGCAATCTGGGCAGTCAGGTTACGAAAACTGCCGAAACGATGAACGGCAAATACCACTCGTCGAAAAAGCTCCACTCGCAATGGGACTCAAGAATGATTGTTGGTCTTTTTCTCACAATCATTTTCTACGGCATATTGGCTGTAATCCTCAACCTGCTCGCCATACGCTATCTGATGCCCAAGAAACTGCGCACGGAGCAGTTTATGCTCAAGCGCCCCTGCATCATAATGGCTACGACTACCGTAACCTTCGCTATTATAATAGGTATAATACGAGGTACGGTGAACCAGAACTTCATCACCATGGCGAGTAACTTGCTCGTGGAATACGCATGGTTGCTGGGAGTTATCCTAATCTCATTGCTGCTCCGCGTGAACGGCAAACAGATAAAGAGTGCCTTCCGCATTTACTCGCCTCTCATCACCGTTGGCTTCATCGTCATCGCCTTTCGTATCGTGCTCGTGCCTAACGACCTGGTGAACCTCATTTTCCCTCCTATCCTTCTGCTTGCCACACTGTGGCAATGGAACGTAATAACACGCCACAACGAAAGGATTCCACGCTCCGACATGGTTTTCAGCTATCTCTCGCTTGCTGTATTCGTGGTGAGCCTCGCTTGCGCCTGGATAGGATACACACTATTCAGCGTACAGCTCCTCATCTGGTGGATAATGCAGCTCACGTGTATCTTGACCATCAACTGCCTTGCTGAATGGATGGCAAAATATGCCGCCAAGCATCATCTCGAGGAGAAACCGATAAACAAGACCTGGGTTTACCACTTCTTGCTGAAAACCGGACTGCCGCTGATGGGCATCGCCTCGATAATAATCTCCATATACTGGGCTGCCGACGTATTCAACTTGAGCGAAATGGTGGCTCGTCTGCTTGCAAAGCGCTTTATCGACGTGAGCAACTTCAGCGTGAACATCCAGTCGATTATCACGGTCGTAGCCCTGTGGTTCATCTTCAACTACATCTGCTCCACCTCTATCGCCTTCATGCAGCTCCATTTCAACACCAAAGACTCGCGAACGGCAGCAAGTCGCAACGTGATGGGAAAGAACGTTATCCAGGTATTGGTTTGGGGTATATGGCTGCTCGTGAGCCTTGCCATACTCAACGTGAGCAACACTTGGCTCGTTGTTGTGTCTGGAGGTCTGTCCACTGGTGTAGGTTTCGCATCCAAGGACATTCTGGAGAATATCTACTACGGCATCTCGCTCATGGCAGGACGTATCAACATCGGCGACTGGATTGAGTGCGACGGCACCCGCGGAAGGGTGAGCAGCATCAGCTACACCAGCACCATGATCGAGGCTACCGACGGCTCTATCATCGCCTTCCAGAACTCACAGCTATTCACCAAGAACTACAAGAACCTGACTCGCAACCATGGCTTCGAGCTTTCGGTAGTGAATTTCGGCGTGGGCTACGGTACTAACGTAGAGCAACTGCGCAAGGTAGTTATCGAAGCGATAGAAAAGTTGCGCATACCTTATATCGACAAGAAGAAGCCAATGAGCGTGCTCTTCACCGAGTTTGGCGACAACAGCATCAACTTCAAGTTCGTATGCTGGGTGGACGTTACAAAACAGGTTGCCACCGAGAGCCAGATTACGGAGTGTATCTACAACACGCTCAACGAAAACGACATCGAAATGCCGTTCCCGAAACGCGACGTGTATATTAAGGAAATGGCTAAGTAAGAATTCCAACAGCTTGAAATCCAAGCATCATAACAGTTTATAAACAAAAACGCCAATAGAGACCTTCGACCGAAAAGATTCTCTCTACCGGCGTTTTTTGTTAGCGTCTCCGCGGTGTATTTTTGAATTGTAATCATCTTTTCTATAATTTATCCTTGCATCATTCAAGTAAAAATCGTAAGTTTGCAATTTGATAATACAAACATGGCAGTAGTTTTAAAGAAAGGAAATAAAAATGGAACCTATTAATATTCAACACTTTTCAAAAAATATCGTTCTTTTCTTGATTATTTCAGATAAAAGCGTATATTTGCAACAGATTTAATATATACAAACAAATAAGAGAAATAAGATTATGGCACTAGCAATAAAAGCAATACCGACCCTATACGGGGAAGAAGCTCGTCGCTTCCAGGACATGGCAGACAAAGCTGAACAAAAATACGACAATAGCCCCAAACGAGATTTAACCAAAGACCCACGTTATTGTGCAATGCGTACTATTTTAGAAAGGTCAAATATTAGTTTTTAAAGACATGACATTTCTTGAAGAAAATTGTATATTAAGCATGATAACAGATGGCATTCTTAAAGAATGTCATCCTTTTGTTTGTGGAGACGATGATATGGATGAATTCTTTGCCAAAGATGCGTTATCATATACACATTATAAAATGGGCAAGTCATATTGCTTCCGCCTCAAGGACGAACCGCAAAACATCGTTGCCTGTTTCACCATTTCAAATGATAGCATACGCATCTATGACTTGCCGAGCAGTCGCCGCAATGCAATGTGGGGAATAACCAACAGAGAGAAAATGCTCACGAGGTATCCTGGTGTATTAATTGGGCGATTGGCTGTTTCTTCTGGATTTTCCCACAAAGGAATCGGTTCTGAAGTTCTTGATTTTATCAAAATGTGGTTTTTGGACGAAGCAAACAAGACTGGTTGTAGATTTGCTATTGTTGATGCAAAAAACGAGCCTAATGTACTAAAGTTCTATGAGAAAAATCATTTTAAGTCCCTTTTCCCCAGAGAAATTGATGAAGCCTTTTACACAAGGCCACCAAAGGATGAAGAAGATAGGCAAAAACAAATCAAGAATCCCAGAAAATTAAGAACAAGGCTTATGTTCTGTGATTTACTTGATGCTGAATTGTAATATAGTATAGGGATGCCTTTTGTTTGGCATCCCTATAATTTTATTTTATCTGCTCTATTCTCCAACCGAGTTTCAATTCAAGGGAGATTCTTTCGAGCTGCTTTACTTTGTCTTTTGTACCAGAATGGGTATTAAGAAGGTAGCCGTGGGATAGTTTCTGCTGACTACTTGAATATTTAGGATGAGCCTCACGAGACACAAGCAAACTTCCATCATGAGGAATTTTCAAAGCGGCAACACGCTCAACGCCTGCCTGCTCTACAGCCTCAACCATTGTCATATTTGCTTTTTTCTCTTGAATAAAATCGCCATTTGGTAGCCAAACACAGAGACCTGTTTTGGGACCTCGCTTAGTTACATTATATTTTTTTGTTGCTCCTTATTTTGCTTTTGCACTTCTGCAACTTTTACGACCTTGTTTGTTGATGGAATCTCATACTTCTTAGCTGTATCTTCTTTCACTACCACTTCGCCACGAGTAGTCTTCACTGTAATGCCACTTTGTGGGGCATAATCAACAACGAGGGTAAGATGGCGACGAAGGATGCTGAGCACAGGAGCCACCGACTTACTGATAGCAGGGAGAATTTCCTCTGCTATCAATTGGTCTTCCAAACCCTCAAGCATCTTGATTTGCTCTTCGTTCAAATCGCCATGAAACTTATCTATGAAATCATAATAATCTTGTATCTTGCTCATGTCTTTTATTTTTTATTCGTTACACTTATTATTGCCCATACTCTCCTGACTCATATTGCTCACGAGTGAATGGAGGATTCGGGTCTACTATCAATACTTCGTCGTAGGTTAAGTTGTAGAGGTGGTACAAAATTGTATCCAATTTAT
>DAIOXG010000020.1:0-16552 GCA_036758085.1 Prevotella sp.
ATCGTAAGACTCTTGCCGAAACGACGAGGACGGATAAAGAAAAAGAACTTGTTGGCACGTTCTATCTTCTCGATATAGTGCGTCTTGTCTACATAATAACAGTCGTCGCGCCTTACGGCTACGAAGTTCATCATGCCGTAGGGGATTCTCTTAGGGTATCTCTTCTGATTCGCTGTATTCTCTGCCATAACCTGTCAATTAATCTGTATGATATCGTGATTTTCCGCAAAGTTATGGATTTTCCGTGAAAACGCAAAGGAAAAGGGGAGAAATGCAGTTTCTACCCTCACCATCCCTCACACTATCCCTCACCCTCAAAACCCCGATAAACAGGGGGCTACGAGGGGAGGGGTGAGGGTGTGAGGGTAAAATCGCCAAAAAACTTTTTCTGAATTACGCCTGCTTTTACCTGTCCTTTTTGGAAAAGGAGAGAATTATTTGTACTTTTGTATGAAATTTATAATTCTCTACAACTACATCATGGACGTTAAGATTGAGCAATCCTGGAAGGAGCATATAGGAGCGGAATTCGAAAAGCAGTATTTCGTTGACCTGACGAACTTTGTCAGACAGGAATATATGCACAATACTTGCTACCCGCCAGGGAACCAGATTTTCAATGCCTTCAACCTCTGTCCCTTCGACCGGGTTAAGGTGGTTATCATCGGACAAGATCCGTATCACGAACCGGGACAGGCTCACGGACTGAGCTTTTCCGTATGCGACGGCATTCCTTTCCCGCCGTCGCTGATGAATATCTTCAAGGAGATACAAATGGATCTCGGGAAACCTATCCCCCACTCCGGCAATCTGACGCGATGGGCGGAACAGGGCGTGTTGCTGCTGAATGCCACTCTTACCGTAAGGGCGCATCAGGCGGCGAGTCATCAGCGCAAAGGTTGGGAGCAGTTTACCGACGCTGCGATAAAGGCTCTCAACGCCGAGCGCGAGCATCTGGTCTTTATCCTCTGGGGCGGATATGCAAGGAGCAAGGCTCAGCTTATTGACACGAGCAAGCATCTCGTTCTGCAGTCGGTCCACCCGTCGCCACTGTCGGCCAACCGTGGCGGATGGTTCGGCAACCACCACTTCTCTCGCTGCAACGAATATCTCGTGGAGCATGGGATGAAGGCGATTGAGTGGTAAAAGGAGCCAAAGCCCCCTAAAGCCCCTACACCCCTAAAGCCCCCTCCGGCTCCCCCAAGGGGGAGAGATAAGAGACTGACAAAGCCCCCTCCGGCTCCCCCAAGGGGGAGAGATAAGGGACTGACAAGATTATATATAGATTGGAAAAGAAAAAATAAAACAAGGATAAAATAATGGACAATAAAGAAAATAGCAACGAATTTAGCAACGGAACAAGCAAAAAAAGCATATCTCCTTCTTCCCCCCTTGGGGGGACTGAGGGGGGCTCCAGCTCCTACCTCCCCATCCTTCAAGTCGGCAACGTTCTTCTCTCACCCGACATAATAACAGAATGTTTCTGCTGCGACCTTGATACCTGTCATGGCATCTGCTGCGTGGAGGGCGACGCCGGTGCTCCTGTAACACTCGACGAGATTGCACAGATTGAGGATTCTGTTGATACGGTATGGGATGACCTGTCGGCATCGGCACAGGCGGTAATCGACAAGCAAGGGGTGGCGTATGCCGACCGCGACGGCGACCTCGTAACGAGTATCGTGGGCGGCAAAGACTGCGTGTTCACCTGCTACGAAAACGGATGCTGTCTGTGTGCACTGGAAAGGGCATGGCGCAACGGCAAACTGAAAGATTTCTGTAAGCCTATCAGTTGTGCGCTTTACCCGATTAGGGAAAAGACTTTCAGCAACGGATTCGTGGGACTGAACTACAACCGATGGGACGTATGTCGGGATGCCGTAAAGAAAGGACGGGAACTGAAGCTACCTGTTTATAAATTCCTGAAAGGTCCGCTGACAAGGCGCTTCGGAGAGGAGTGGTATGCAGAACTGGAGGAGATGGCACAAAACATCAATCTCTAACTGACATTACTTATTAATCCATATAAAATAAAGCCATAATGTATATTATCCGGTGAACTATACTTATTAGCTCTTGCGGAATTTCGACGGCGACATGCCGACATGCTCCTTGAAATATTTGCCAAGGAACGACTGGTTGGGGAAATTCAAATCCTCGGCTATCTCCTTTATACTCTTTGCCGTATTCTTTAGCTGCACCCGTAGTTCGAGCGTTACATACTTGTCTATCCACTCGTTGGGAGTGCGACGGCTTACTGCCTTCACCGTTTCCGAGAGATACTTCGGAGTGATACACAACTGTTCGCCATACCACGACACGCGGCGCTCCGTGCGGAAGTTTTGCTCCACGAGCATTATGAAGTCGGTGAATATCGACTCGGCACGGGTCTGCTTGCGGGTCGTTCCCTGGCGCACGTCATACATCACATGACTGATATCATATATCATAGCCGCAATAAGCGAACGCACTACGTCGCGACGGAAATTATGGCTTACCGTTTCCACCTTCTGCTGTATCATACGGAAATAAGTGATGATACTCTCCACTTCGTCTACCCTCAGTTCAAACACGGGGTGGCTACGCGAAAAAAGGAACAGCGAGGAGAGGTCATGAACGCCCTGCATCACCTCATTGAAGAAATTCTCCGACATCATGATGGCTATTCCACTCAGGTCGTCGCTTAAATGACTGTTGTTTACTACCTGTCCCTCACTGATTATTATCACGTCGTTGGGCTTTACCACACGTTCCTCTGTATCCAGAGTATAGCGCGCCTCGCCACGCAAACATAGTCCCACAAGCAGGCATCCCATCCTACGCGGCACATCGGGGACTATCGGCAAATCGCCAAACTCGGGGAAAAGCAACAAATCGTCGTCTATCGACGGTCCATGATACTTCTGTCTTGTACTGGAAACGGATATGATGTCTATATTGTTATACATTTATTATTTCTTGTTTTTTCTGCTATTAAGAATATTCTACGCAAAAGTAATATTTTTCCACGACTGCGCAAACGCAGATGCCACTTATCTGTCAGAAAACATTGATTTTTTCTGTCTTTAACTTGTTTTTTTTACTATTATATCGTAACTTAGCACAAAATTTCAACAATATGAGAGAATCTGAAGAAAGATATATCAGTCTGCTTACCGATTTCGGTTTTAAACGCATTTTCGGTACGGTACCTAACCAGGACTTGCTCGTGAACTTCCTCAACTCTCTGTTCGAGGGGGAACAGGTTATCAAGAAGGTTACGTTCTTGAACAGCGAGAACGTGGGAGACGTCTACACTGACCGCAAGGCAATCTTCGACGTGTACTGCGAGAATGAACAGGGAGAGAAGTTTATAGTGGAGATGCAAAACGCATACCAGACTTACTTTAAAGACCGTTCGCTCTTCTATGCCACTTTCCCAATCAGAGAACAGGCACCTAAAGGGGCTGACTGGAACTTTAAGCTCAAAACGGTATATGTCGTGGCATTGCTCAACTTCAACATGAACGACGAGGCTTTCGACAAACAGGACATCGTTCACAACGTGGGATTGATGGAAACGAAAACTCACAGAGAGTTCAACGGAAAACTGAAGTTTAAATATGTGGAAATAGCCAATTTCAACAAGAAGCCGGAGGAACTGGTTTCGCTTAACGACAAGTGGCTGTATGTTTTGAAAAACCTCTCGCGGCTCGACAGGCAACCAAAGGAGCTACAGGAAAAGGTGTTCAGCAAACTCTTTGCCGAAGCAAAGATGGCAAGGTTCTCAAAAACAGAACTAAAGGAATATGAGGACAGTCTGAAGGCCTACCGCGACATCAAAAACTCCATCGACTCGGCTGAGGAGAAAGGAAGAGCAGAAGGAAGAGCAGAAGGAAGAGCAGAAGGAAGAGCAGAAGGCAAGATTGAGACTGCGCACAATCTGCTCGAACTGAATATCCCAATCGACACAATTGTGAAGGCAACGGGACTGACGGAGGAAGAGATTAAAGCCTTACGAGATTAAAAAGCAATAAAGTAACTTATGACTTAAAGAATTATATAACAAAGAGAAGCCGTATTATTATCTTTTTCTTCAGCCAAATCGAACCAAATCTCATCGATTTGGCTGTAAAATCCTTGTTCTATACATATATATTCCTATCTTTCCTCTATAAAACAAAAATGAATATCTCCGCAAAAGGGAACAGAATTGCCGACTTTACATCGGAAACTGCTATCAATAAAGGGATAATTACTACTATGATTACCACATACGGTACAAGGAAAAATCAATATTCAGCTATCGTACAGAGTGAGATTACGATGGACGACCTCTTTAAAGACTAAAATTTCTTTTCCTTATCACCCACAGCAAATAAAAACAACAAAGCGCAGCCCCCACCCGGGGAGCTGCGCTTCATTTTATTCGGTATCAGAGGGAATTTATCATTTTCTAACCACCTTCTTGCCATTTACGATTACTATGCCCTTATAGTCATCGCCCACCTGCTGACCTGAGAGGTTATACACCTTGCCATCGCCTTTATTCTCAATTCCGGCATTAACTGTACTGATACCGGTTGTTGACGCCTTGCGGTAAATCTGGAGGTTGCTCTGAGCATCAGTAAAGCATGAGAAATTATAATTGTCTGCATTATAACCGAAGTTCTTTCGATTGGCAGAACCAGTGAATGCTATGGATGCATTGCCATCAGCAAAAGTTATGTTTGCCATACAATTACCGTCGGCTTTTGTTACAAACCTTAATCCTGTATTGCTCACTGCAAGATATGTGTTGTTTGCAGAGCGGAAGCCCCAAAGTCCTGTTGTGCTGCGAAGGGCTGTGAACGGCATTACATAATCATTGCCATATACTTTTCCGTCTACAATCTTTACAGCCACTGCACCACGGCTATCCGACTGAGAATTAACTGAGAAAGCCACGCCGTCGGCTTCATTTACAAAGACAACCTTGTCTTGTGGAGCTAAAGTATTTATATCCGTAACTTTCTCATATACGTCTTCCTCATTTGCCACGGCATATCCTGTAGGCAGAGTCTTGTCCTTGAAGTTGAAAGTAAGTGTTCCGTCTGAATTCTTCAATATCTTATATATCGGGGCATCCTCAAGTGTCGTACCGGAAATCCAAGAGAAGCTCGTCTTTGAATTCACTCCATTACCGAAGAGATCCGTTTGCTGACCGTTGCCTGTCATCTTTCTTCCACTTGCAGTAACAACCATGGCACGCTTCTGGTTTTGGTTTATGTTCACCGTATTACCTTGCCATGAAGTCTTGTTGTAGGCTATTCGATAAAGGAGCAAGCCAGTACCGTAGTCTGCCGGATACCAAGTACCGGAAGCACGGTTTTCCATAATGAAATATTCCTTACTGTCCGACGGATTTCGCATCATGACAGCCATCTCGCCCTCTGTATCTGAAGGATTGGCAAGTGTTACCGACTCGGCATCACTTAGCTCTCTGATATTCAACCATCCGAGATAGCTTCTCTCGTATGCATTGTATCCTACAGGAGCATAAGCTGTATTTTCTGGATAATACTCTCCTCCATCCATCACTGACCATACACCCATCGGAGCATCGGTGTTCTGATATTTATACTGAGTTTCATAGAAGTCGGGCAATCCGAGAGCATGACCTAACTCATGCACCATAACACCCATACCCATTAGCTGGCTTCCGCTGCCTCCATACAGTTCATTACCCATGAAATATGAGCCGAAGATATAGTCGCCAACTGTTCCTGAACCATAACTGAGATCACGCTCATGCGGCCAAATACAATTTGCGTCGCCACCTGTTGCCTCTCCATATCCGGCATAAAGGATAATGACATTAGGGACTCTGTATTTCACTTCAAACGGACTGAAGTCCACACCCTGCGCTATTGCCCCCTTAACGGCATCTTGAAAAAGCCTCGTGGCGTTATAATCCTGATATGGAGTGTTTGTACCATAATAAGCGTAAGGATGGTCAAGGGTTACCTTGGCAACTACATTAAAGTCAGGATTGAACATGCCACGGCTCTGCGATTTGAAATAGTCCTTTACGGAACCTTTCTGATAATTGCTCTCGTCATGGTATCCTTCCTCATTCATGAATCTGGAAATCTTTTCAACTGTAGTAGTCTCCTGGAACTTCCTGTCCTGGTACTCTACCATAATGACCGGCACTTTTACATCACCCAATGAGGGTAACGCTCCCATTCCACTCGTTCCATACTTTCCGAGTCCGTCTTCTGTAGACGCTACTACGGTGCGGTGAGGGCCTCTGTTCTGTCCTTCCTGCAAAGACGATTTTGGAGCGAAATACTTCTCAAGTGCCTCGTCTGTAGGTTTTAAAGTATTGGCTTTTACAAAGGCGATTTCTGCGGCAGTGCGCTCGCCTATATTATGTACCGGCACTGAT
The DNA here is from genome assembly GCA_036758085.1 of Prevotella sp. Lineage (GTDB taxonomy): Bacteria > Bacteroidota > Bacteroidia > Bacteroidales > Bacteroidaceae > Prevotella. Next base: position 6,410 of record DAIOXG010000020.1, read on the forward strand.
GTTGCTACGAGCTCACCATTTTTCAAAGCTGCATAACATAATGTACCATTGCTGTCGCGAACAACGACCTGTTCGTCTGCCGTTGTATAGAAAGCGAGACGATCGATACCGTTTGTATAAAGCATAACTGTTGTACCATCACTCTGCTTTTGCGGGAAAAGCTTATGGACGGCTCTTACGGCATGTGCCGACAAACCCATTGCCAGCCCCATGAATGCCATTGCTAAAGTTTTTTTCATATTTCTCTTTTTAATCTTATTTCAAAAATAACATAAATACACATTGCAAATATACAAACAAATAACTAACCAACAATATTTTATGACAATTATTTATCATTGTTTTAGAATTCAAAAATTCATCGGCTTAATATCATACATTAATATAACAACATGGCATCATACATAAAACACAAAAGCCGCAACCCGAATTTCGGATTGCGGCTATAAGCTATAATTAAAATTCCTTACTTAGAATTAAAGGAATAATGATTACTTATTGATGAACTTCTTACCATTCTTGATAACAAGACCCTTGAAGCTCTTTTCTACCTTCTGGCCACCGATATTGAACATCTGACTGTTCTTTGCGGTCTTTTCAGCAACTGTTGCATTGTCAATACCCAGAGTAGCATCACCCTGAAGAACGTAGATTGTGTTAGACTCAACACCTTCACCAACTACTTTAACCTCTGCAACACGACCGGTTACACCTGTAGGAAGTGGCTGAGCGTTAAATGCCAAGCCATATGCATTGTAATCATCATCTACAACGCCATATTTGACTTCGAGCCAATCTGCATTAGACTGAATAGTGTAGTTAAAGCTCTCGTCTTCATTGGCGAATTTACGTGCTGTATAAATCATTGCAAATGGATAGCCATCGTAAGCACCCTGAGTTTCAAGACCATTACCATTAGCACCGTCTGTAAGTGTTTCTGTATTATCACCAGAACCAGTTACACGTACTATATTGTAATTCAAATTAGGATTCTCGAAACTATAGAAACCTGGCTGATATGGAGCAAATGCGCCATCGTAGAAACCTACGATACCAATCTGAGCTGCTGTAGGCTTAGTCAAACATGTGAGAGAACTCTGAGTTGGATCAGAAGCAAGAGTATAATAAATCAAACCATAATAATCAACAGCATCCTTTAACTCCTCCTCTGCAGGAGCAGTGATACCAAAGCCACCGAAGTCAACACCTGGCTGATCAAAGCCTGCTACATATACACAAAACTCTGTTCCTGCTGGAATAATTACTGGCTCTTCTTCTACACCACCGAAATCATCAGTAACCTTATTTGTGAAACGAAGAACACCTTCTGCTGCTGTAAAATAGCTACCAACTGCCTCCGGTTTAGAGAAATCTATAGTATCGCTTGATGTACAAGTCATTGTTGCGATGATGTTGTTAGGATCAGCCTCTTTGAAAGTTGTTCCGTCGCTGAAAGAACCTTCTGTAACGCCACAGATATATGCTGTGAGGACTGTACCCTCTGCCAATGGCTTTGTTTTAGAGAAACCTTTGAAAGAAATAGCATTTACACACAATGGAGCAATTGTCTTGCCGAAATACTGTGATGCACCTGTAACAGTTCCTTTAGTCTCACCTGTCCCACTATTAACAATATTACCACTACCAAACAGATAATTTGTAGAAGTAAAGCCTGCAAGAGATGCAGTGTTACTATATAGTCTACCGTTGTAATACTCACCAGCATGATCGTCAACAGGATATAAGACAGACTCGTCTTGAGCACCGATCTGACCCCAGTTCAAAGCATATGCATATTGTGAATATGGTGAGAAACGAGAGTCTCCATCCTTAATACCCATAGAATAGATATTGTTTGTACCAACACAGAAAGAGTCCTTCTGATTGATCAACACTGGAGCATACTGAGAGAAACCAAACTGAGAATTGTGAATGTAGTCCTCACCTGCATTGGTAACAGCACGTCCTGCCCACTTAAAGTTAGCTGCAGAAGACAGATTCTTGAATGTAACATCTGTATTCATAGGAGCTGCCAACTGGGTAAGGATTGAACCATAACCATTAAGACCCCAACCAACATAGAAAGTTCCTTCCGGATGACGGAAATACGTACCAGTTGAAACTGAACGAGCCGGAGCTTTCTTGATATTTCTCTTTGCAACAGTCTTAAGACCATTCTCGATTTTCAATGGCCTTGGGAGAGACATCTTCACATTCTTGTCCACTGAAACTTGTGCACTCTGTGCAAAGCCAGCTACTGCAAACATCATTGCTGCAGAAAAGAGTAATGCTTTTTTCATAATTTTACTTATTTGAATTAATAATTAAATTGCCATTCCAAACCAGAAGTTTGCATCCGTTGTAGAAGTCAACTTCTCGTTTCCTAAGTTAAACTTTGTAGTAAGTCCACCAACTGTGAACTTTGTAGACATGTTGTTGAAAAGAGTCTGTAATTCAGGAACCCTATTCAAAACATTCTGAGCGACGTTATCCTTCGGCTGAACATAAGCGAAAGTTGCGCCATCATCTTCTTTGGAATAAGAAAGCTCATAATCAGCAACGTTACTTTCACCATACTGTACACGAAGATAATACTTGGCAGCAGACTCATTATATATAATATAAAGTGCAGCCAAAGAATATTTCTTGTTAACCGCTTTCAAACCATTATTTATATTATCTGTCAGTTCCTTCATAGAAGCTGAACACTGATCTGCCTTGAAAAGCACTTGCAATCTTGCATGTTCTGTAGCAAGACGCTGGTCGAAGAAACGCAAAGGATCATCACCATCTATATAGCAGTCTTCACGATCAACGCTCTGGAATACATCCCTCTCCGCATCATACTTAAAGTCCTGTACCGTAGCACCGTCATCATACGTCTTGGCATCGCGGAAACGCAGATAATAGTCATTGCCACGCTTTGTTACAAGGAATGGATTGAATGTCTGATCCATTACCGGGTCGCCATCATAAGGATATATATTAGGCACACCATTTGAGAAGTCTATCATCTTGAATTGCTTTTCTCCGACATGAATTACATCAAATGTCGGTGAAGATGAAGGGAACATCGTACTCTGGAAATTCTTTACGTCAGCGAGATAACTTTCATAGTCTATGCCCTCCTCAACCGGAGTAAGCAAATTGTATGTTCCACGTTTCTTTCCCTTAAGCATCATGTATGAAGCATCCTCTGGAGCATCAACGATGATAAACTCATAATCGCCACCAATACCAGTACCAGTCTCGTCATTAGGAACATCCTGTGTACCTGTAGAAGGTACGTCCTCTGGATCTGAGAAGGTATGAACAACCTTATTATATGTATTGAAAGACAAAACAGGTCCGTTATCGGTGATAACTTCCCAAGTTGAAGTATCAGTCATATATCTGTTGTTCGACAAAGCATTGTTCATAGACGCATCAACAGACTTATTGGCGTGGAAACGGAACATCAAGAGATATCCGGTTCCGTAAGGAGCCTCGTCCTGCTTAGTAGGATAAAGCTGAACAGCCCATCCGTTAGGCGATGCCGTGAGACGCTGTGAATAGAGGTCGCTTGCCTCGTTCAAGCGCTCGGCAGCACTTTTGTCGAACAAGTCATCTTCCTCGTTAACACACGCCGTAAACGACAGTGCAGCAGAGCAAAGAAGAGCAATAGAAAATATCTTATTCATAATCTTTTATCCTTTAATATTATTCTTGAAGAGCTTTATATTTATTTACCTCATCGCGGAGCTCGTCAATCAAAGTCTTTCCTGACGACTGCAAAGAAGTCAACTTGTTGATAAGAGCACCGTATTCATCGGTAACAAACTTACCGTTCTCATCAGTTACGTAAGTACGCTCCTGAACCATCTTGCGGAGTGCATCAAGGTCAATACCATAATTTTCCTTCAGATAAGTCCTTACCAAATCAACCTTACGGAGGATAGTGGCACGTCCGTCAACGCCAGTGTTGTGAATCCACTGCGGTTTACCGTCATCGCCAAGAGCAACAGTTCCATCGGCGTTACGCAGACACTTACGACGGTAAATCTTGTTGTTTGAACCACTCTTTGAAGCCTTGTAATATCCGATAGTATCAAGACTGCAACCTGGAGAAAGTAACTTGTTGTAAGCAGACAAGCCATCACAATCAATCTCCTCCCACTCGAAGTCGGCAGACTCAAGTTTCTGCTTCCATTTCAAAGAATCCATTGTAACATAGTTGGCAAGCGACTCTGCCCAGTCCTCATTGACAGCACTTGAGGCATAAGGAGTAACGAAGCCTGCACCAGCTTTCAGAGAGTCAGCAGCATCACTCCAACCAGAAGCATCGTAAGCGTTGCTTGAGATAGTGTTGAATGCTGTAGGATGCAACACATGCTGGTCGAGGATATGAGCAAACTCGTGGTGCATAGTCTTGAAGAAATACTCGTTCATCAAGTCGATATTAGTAACGTCAAGATTATTCACGTTATAAAGATTTATCTTCACTCCCGAACTTGCATCACCAAGAGTCTCCGTACCAGAAGACACATTGTAGTTCTTTGAACCGGTGAGGTTGATGATACGAGGGCTATACCGTTTCAGGAAGACATCACCGGCAAGCTGTTTGTAAACATCATACCAAAGATACTTCGTCAACACGGCGAGGTCAACACTCTGGTCGTAAGTAGCCGGTGTCAAGTTCTTGTTCTTGTCAGACCCCTTATCGTCGAACTTATACTGGAACTTCACGTTGTAAGGCTCCAGGAACTCCTTCTTGATGAAAGTGTCGAGAGGGAAAGTATACTGAGTCTTGTCAAGATAGTCCTGGGCAGGATCAGTATTGAAAATCGTGCTTGTGAAGTCATCATCGGAACAAGAAGTAAATCCAGCCGACAACGCTGCGACAGCAACGAAAAGCAATGATTTCAAATTGAATTTCATATTATATAATCCTCCTCATTATTTAGTTTTAACAATGAAGCTGCTTGCATTCATAGAAGCCTTGGCAGCCTTTGTATCTGCTGTAGACTCAGGGCGAGATGAATCCATACCGCCAGAGAGAGCCTCCCATGGCACCTCAACAGCACGTACAGCATCGTCGTAGTTAGACTGTCTCTCTTCCTTTGAAACACCTACAACATGAGTATAGTCAATACCCCAACGCTTCAAGTCGAAGAAGCGCAGACCGTCGAAAGCAGTCTCGTAACGACGGAAGTCGTTGATACAGTTCATATAAGGTACAGCAGATGCAGGAACAACGAAATCAGCACTCATTCTCTGAGTGAAATCCCAGTCTGCATAACAGTTGGTGTTAACCTTTCCGCTTGCCGGGTTGTAATAGCCTCGTGTTGCAAAATCAGCATTAGTCATCATTGATGTGTATCCACCAGTAACATACTGCTTAAAGTCATCTGCATCCATAGAGTTCAGCTGACAGTTCCAATACCAGCGCAAGTCATTGGCAGCAGCCTCGTAGTTGCCAAGCATAGTGTAAGCCTCGGCACGCTCAAGGATAAGCTCATTTGTAGTGAAAGCACGGTAAATCTGATGAGGATAACCGATACCAGAAACCTTATCAGTATACTGGAAGTGCTCACCAATCTTAGAGCTGAAGAAACCATAATCGCTTGAAGAGCTACTGAAGAGCTGTCCGCTTACAAGAGAAATAGCAGGACAAATGTAACCACTCCACAAAGACCTGTGGTTGCTGCGAATCATAAGCGCATTGCTTGCAGAAGGACCGGCATAAGAGTAGCGGTATCCGAACAAGCGGCGCTGCATCAGCGAATATGTGTCAACCAACATGAGGTTACCTGCAAGACTCGGCTCATGCCAAACATTGGCATAGTCAGAGAGAGAAGAGCATCCGCTGAACTGCGAAAGATCCATAACCATTCTCTGGAAACTTGTAGAGTCAGTTCCGAGCACCTCGTTGGCATGCTTGATAACCTTCTGGTAATCTCTCTTAAAGAGGTAATAACGAGCAGCAAAAGCGTGAGCCGCATTAGTATTGAAGTGATACTTAGGAGCCGTAGTGAAGTTGACATCGCTAATAAGAGCCAAGCCAGCCTCAAGGTCTTCACCAATCTTCTTATACACATCAGCAACATTGCCACGGTCGTACTTCTTAGAAACTACATCCTCAATCTCTGTAACGTAAGGCACACCAACATCATTCTTACTTGCCTCGTCATTCTTGTAAGCCTTAGAGAAGATGCTGACAAGCTGGAAGTGATCGTAAGCACGGATAAGGAGAGCCTCACCCTTGGCAGCCTTCATTTTAGAAGAAAGATTGCCATCCGGACAAACTCTGTCGATACCGGCAAGAGCCTGATTCACGGTAGCAACAGACTTATAGTAAGATCCCCACAAGGCACCAGGAGAATCCTGAGCACTGTAAGTAGCATTCTCAGCCGGGTCAAAGCGGAAGAGTTCATCGTCCCATTTAGCATAAGAACTATAATTGTAGTGAGCCTCCACCTGCTTGTCATTAGGGTTAGACGGCAGGTGAGGAGCCTGGTTGTCGATCAAGTTGTCGCTTGAGACTTCACCAATCCAGGCAGGGTTTGACTCAGGATAGGCAGACACGAGCAACTGTATAACCTTATCCTCAGTGTCTATCTCGGTACGCTCATCAGGAACTTTGTCGAGGAAGCTATCGCTACAAGAAGCGAGGGCAGCAAGAGAAAGTCCCAAAGTGAGCACCTTATATTTATATGACTTCATATTAAATACTTTCTATATTATGTTTCTGAATAAAACGAATTAGAGTCCCAAACGAACAGTGAGAGTAAACTGCTTAGACAGTGGAGTAGCCACACCACCGGCATTAACGAACTCAGGATCCTGTCCGTTCAACTTGTCGTCGGCATAGAGCAGACAGAGGTTTGTAGCGTCGAGCTTGATAGCCGCTGTAGACAGACCGATCTTTGCAAGGAACGAACGTGGCACGTCGTATGTCAACGATACATCCTTCAAACGGATAAATCCACCATCTGCGATACGAGCAGTAGAGTAGTTGTATGCGTTGTAAGCGAAGCTCAACTGAGTATCGTTATAGTACTGACGCACACTGGCGATTGCCGGGATAGAAGTAATCTTCTCATCGCCTGGCATAACCCAACGGTTTTTGAACTCCTTAGGCATAGCCGACATATCAGAATAGCTTGAAGAGAATACCGGGTCGAGACGAATCTTGTTTCCGAACGAATATGTAAGGAAGACGTTCAGACGCCAGTTCTTATATCTCAAAGTATTGTTAAGACCACCGTTCATAGTTGGCTCCGTCGGACCCTCGTATTTGAGGAAGTCAAGAGCCTGATACTCCTGGAAGTTGATGTCGGTAGTAGTAACCTCACCCTTCTCATTGATGATCTGAGGAATACCCTCGTCGTTCAGTCCCACGAATGGGATAGAGAAGATAGAGCGGTGTGGATAGCCCTTGCGGATGTTGTTACCAGAGTTGTATACCAAGTTGATAACGTTAGCCTGTGAGAGCACATCCTTAATAGTAGTCTTAGTATAAGCAAATGTCAAGTCGGTAGACCAGTCGAAATGCTTGTTGCGGATATTCTGCGACGAGAGAGTAGCCTCAAGTCCGTGAGATCTCATGGAAGCGACATTGGCGAACTTGCGGATTTCACCACCGGCACCACCAGTGTTTACATAACCCATCAAGTCGTAGTTGTTACGCCAGTAGAAGTCGGAAGTCAAGTTCAAGCGGTTGTTCAAGAAACCGAGGTCAACACCAACGTTAAACTCCTTTTTCTTCTCATAAGTCAAATCAGAGTTGGCAAGCTGTGAGAGATAGATGTACTGCTCCTGCTGGTCACCCTGCGGACGCCATCTGATGCTTGAGCGGAACACTGCAAGAGCATTAGAAGCTGTTGTCTGCTCACCAACGAGTGAGTAACTCATACGAAGAGTAGCGTGAGACAACCAGTTCTTGTGAGCCATAGCCCACTTCTGGAACCATTCCTCCTCATGTGCGTTCCATGCACCGGAGATATTCCATGTAGGCAACCAACGAGAACTTGTAGAACGTCCCAACTGGTTAGAACCGTCATAACGACCAGTAACACTTGCAGTATAACGACCCTTGTAAGAGTAGCTCAAGAAAGCGAAATAAGCAAGGCGGCGGTTCCAAGACTTAGAATACTGCACACGCTCGAGTCCTTCCTCTTTAGCCTGCTTGTAAAATTCATAAGGCAGAGACTGCAAACGGCTGTTGTTATAGTCGATACCATACTCCTCATCGTGGCGAGCGTCGTAGTCGGCGCGGTTAGCCTCCATACCGGCGAGGGCATTGAAGATGTGAGTGTTGTTCCAAGTATTGTCGTAACGAACAGTTCCACGGAAGTCGAGCTGAGTTACAGAGTTCTCATCCATGATGTTGATACCACCAGTAGGCATAACCGAAATAGGCAGTGCATTCTTTACATCCGGGTCAGTGTACAAATAAGTATTGTTGTACATGATGTTAGGATTGTCAACACCGGCACGGTAAGCCTCAGCCTGGTTAGAGTTGTTCATAACGATATGCTCACGAGACGAGCGCATCGTACGGTAGTCGCCGAGGAGGTTCACCTCAACATGCTTGATAGGTTTCCAAGCGACCTCACCCTGGAACTTGATATCGTGTACGTTGATATCGATATAGTTGTTATCCAACTCATCGAAGATGTTGAACGCAGCATAGTTACGAGTGTATGTCTGGTTCGGATCCAATGTACGTGATGTATTCAGCGCATAGCTGAACGGGTTGATATCGAAGTCACGGCTAACAGCACCGCTCACAGGGTCAACGCTCTGGTTCAGAGTACCAGGAGCCTGCTGCTTACGGTAGCTGGCGTTAGTACGAAGAGTAACGCTCAGTTTCTTGCTAAGATTGAAAGTAGCGTTCATCACACCTGTGTAACGCTGCACCTCGCTACGGTCAGTCCATCCCGGATCATCGTAAACAGATACAGAAGCATAAAGGTTAGCCTTGTCAGTACCAGTAGAAACGCTTACAGAGTGGTTTTGAGTAAGGTTGTTGTGGAACAACAGGTCAAACCAGTCAGTGTTGCGGTATTCAGCCTGCTGCAGATATCCGTTCATTGCAGCTTGTGTGTAAGGCAGGCCGAACTGACCGTTAGACTCATTATACTGAGTGATGAGATTATACATCTTTCCGTAAAGACCCGAAGTAGAGCTGTTGGCGAGCGAAGCAAGCTCCAACCATCCTTTGGCGGCCATTTCCTTGTATATACCCATCTGCTCCTGAGAGTTAGAGATGTTATAGTTGCTATAGCTTGGTTTCAGGCGATAAGAGAACTCACCAGTATAGTTGATAGAGCTCTTTCCAGCCTTACCCTTCTTTGTAGTTACGACAACCACACCAGACATGGCACGTGCACCGTAGATAGAAGTAGCAGAACCATCCTTCAATACCTGGAAACTTTCGATATCATCTGGGTTAAGACCTGCGATAGCGTTGGCGATAAGAGTTTGTGCATCACCAGAAGAAAGGTCATCAGAACTTACATTCACGGCATCTTCCATGATAACACCGTCGACAACCCACAATGGGCTTGACGAACCATAGATAGAAGAAGCACCGCGCACACGAATCTTAGGCGCTGTACCAAAGGTACCAGATACGTTTTCGAGCTGCACTCCGGCAACACGACCTTCAAGTCCACGAGTAAGATCGGCAACACCATCAAGTTTTGTTTTGTCGGCATCGATTTTTGTCGTAGCACCGGTGAACAAACGTTTATCCTGCTTCATGATACCGGTAACGACGACTTCCTGAATCTGATGTGCATCTTCAGGTTTCAGCACAATCTTCATACCTTTTTTTCCTTTCAGCGTCTGAGTCTCCATACCAAGGTATCTAACCGTAATAGTTGGGTTAGGTGTAGTGGAGTTCAGCGTGAATTTACCGTCGATATCCGTCACGACACCCGTTTGTGTGCCTTTGACCATGATGGTAGCGCCTATAACAGGTTCGCCATCTTCTTGAGATATCACGGTACCCGAGACTTCTGTCTGAGCCATCGCCATTCCAATGCAAAGGAATAGGGAGGCCAACAACATCGTTAGTCTTTTTTCCATAAATACTCTCTTCCCTAAATTAATGAATGAATAAATTATAATTTTGTTACGTTTTTGCAAAATTAGCTA
>DAIOXG010000021.1:0-16507 GCA_036758085.1 Prevotella sp.
ATATCTTCCGGCAAATTCAATTTCGCTGATGATATGAATGTTTTTGGCAATACATTTCTGGATCATCGGAGCCTCCTTAGGTATGCCGGGACTCTTGATAATCTCGTCAGCGTTGAGGATTTTCTCTTCAGTGTGGTGGCCCTCTTCCCATTCAACACCGTGCTCGTCCATCAGTTTCTTGTATTTGTCTTTAATAGACGACATGTCGGAAACAAAGACATCAAATCCTTCCTTCTTTGCCAGTACGGCAGCTCCGGCGCCGCTCTCACCAGCTCCAAGTATTACAATTTTTTTCATTTTTTCTTTCTTTATTTTCAAGGGATGTAAGGATATTTGGAGAATTTTGGGAGGAATGGGAGAACTGAACTGCTAATCCCTATTCTCTAATCTCTAATCCCTAATCTCTATTCTCTATTCTCTATTCCCTAATCTCTACTCCCTAATCCATTATCTCATCTTTAATGTTATGATAGTCAGTGCAGCAAGAATTATTGTTACTATCCAGAATCTTATAGTTATCTTGGACTCATGTACAGCAGTGTTTGGCTTTTTGAACAAGTATTTGATACTTGGGTCAAGTTGTTCATTAGTCGTGCGGAAAGTGTCGTGTAATGGAGCACGCTTGATAAGTCGCATCTTCTTGCCGTGTTTCGTTCCCCATTTAGCGACATAGACTTGCAGTATAACACTAAGGCTTTCTACAAAAAATATGCCGCAAAGGATAGGAAGCATCAGTTCCTTGTGTATTATTATGGCACAGACACCAATGATACCGCCGATTGTCAGCGAACCAGTATCGCCCATGAAGACCTGTGCAGGATAAGAGTTGTACCATAGGAATCCTATCAATGCTCCTACAAAGGCACATAGGAACACTACCAGTTCCTGAGAGCCCGGAATGTACATAATGTTCAGATATGCCGCGTATTCAATATGGCTGCTCACGTATGCGAAGATACCGAGAGCCACACCTATAATTGCAGAGTTTCCGGCACACATGCCATCCATGCCGTCATTGAGGTTGGCTCCATTTGATACTGCCGTTACAACAAGGATTGTCATTATGACAAAGAGAATCCATCCCGCTGCAACTTTGTATTTGCCACAGAACGACATGATGTTGGCATAGTCGAGATTATGTCCTTTAACGAAAGGAATGGTCGTTTTCAGCGACTTTACCGGTTCTGTCCGATGCTTTACAACTATTTCCGTTCCGTTCTCCTTCTTCAATGTTACATTTTCATTGACTTTTGCATCTGGGCTCATCCATAGGATAAGTCCCACGATAAGTCCGATACTAATCTGTCCGACAATTTTAAATCTGCCGGGAAGTCCCTCCTTGTTGTGCCTGAAAATCTTGATATAGTCGTCGAGACCACCGAGGAATCCCAACCATACCGTAGTAACAATCATCAGTATGAGATAGATGTTTCTCATTCTGCCAAGCAGTATTACCGGTAGCAGGATTGCTACGATGATGATAATGCCTCCCATAGAAGGAACACCTATTTTCTTAACACCAAAAGGATCGATCTTGGCGTCACGCTGAGTCTCGGTAATCTGTTTGCTCTTCAAGTATTTTATAAATTTCTCTCCGAACCATGCCGAGATAATGAGCGACAAAATTAATGCCAGCAGAGCCCTGAATGAGATGTAACCCCACATGTGGCTTCCCGGGATGCCAAACTGCTCTAAGAATCTGAATAGATAGTATAACATAATTTTTAATGAAGGATGAAGAATGAAGGATGAAGAATTTTATTTGCTCTGCATCTTTTTACTTCATGTTGTTACTTTCTTTTTTATCTTTGCTGTGGATTATTTCATAATCTCCCTCAACACTTCCTTGTCGTCGAAGTGATGTTTTACGCCTTTAATTTCCTGATAATTCTCGTGTCCCTTTCCTGCCACGAGGATAACGTCGCCTTTCTGTGCCATCATACATGCCGTACGGATAGCCTCCTTTCGGTCGACGATACTCACGACTTTTTTCATCTGTTGCTGGTCAAGTCCGGCAAGCATGTCGTTGATAATGTCCTGTGGCTCTTCAAAGCGAGGGTTGTCGCTTGTGATGATAACTTTGTCGCTTTGTTTCACAGCCTCTTGAGCCATCAGCGGGCGCTTGCCCTTGTCGCGGTTGCCGCCGGCACCGCAAACCGTTATTACATGTCCCTTGCCGTTGAGAACCTCGTGGATAGCCTTGAGAACATTTTCGAGGGCGTCCGGTGTATGGGCATAGTCAACAATTGCAGTATACCCTTCTGGCGACTGTATAGGCTCCAGTCTTCCACTCACGCTTTTCAGAGTGCTCATTACGAGAAGTATGTTTTCCGGCTTCTCTCCCAGCATTACGGCAGCTCCATATACAGCGAGCAAGTTGCTGACATTGAATTTGCCGATAAACTGTACGCCCACTTCTTTACCGTCGATTTCCAGATACATTCCTCCGAAATGGAACTCCAGAATCTTAGCCTTGAAGTCGGCCATTGTCCGGATAGAGTATGTCTTAACCGTAGCCTTGGTGTTTTGCACCATTATCATTCCGTTCTTGTCATCGGCGTTAGTGATGGCGAATGCAGTTTTGGGCAGCATGTCGAAGAATGCCTTTTTAGCATTGCGGTAGTTCTCGAAAGTCTTGTGGTAGTCGAGGTGGTCTCGTGTTAGATTGGTGAAGATACCTCCGGCAAAATTTAATCCTCCGATTCGCTTCTGTGCGATGGCATGCGAGCTGCATTCCATGAAGGCATACTGACAACCTGCTTCTACCATGCGGTGTAGAAGATAGTTTAGCTCTATAGGATCCGGTGTGGTGTGGTCGGCAGGAATAGCTTCGTCTTCGATATAGTTGCATACGGTAGAAAGAAGTCCGCATTTGTATCCGAACTTTCTGAACATATTATATAATAAGGTGGCGATAGTTGTCTTGCCGTTAGTTCCGGTTACGCCAACGAGCTTGAGTTTCTTTGATGGGTCTCCGTAGAACAGAGTTGCTACTTTTCCTACTGCATCTTCTGTCGACTCTACTTGTACGAATGTTACTCCGTCGGTCTTTTCCTCTGGCAAGTCTTCGCAGAGAACAGCCTTTGCTCCCATTTCTATTGCCTTGGCAATAAATTTGTGTCCATCGACTTGTGTGCCTCTAAGAGCAACAAAGAGGTGGCCGTCGGCAATCTTGCGTGAATCTATGTTCACGCCCTTTATGTCAATGTCCGTCTCACCGATAATGTTGAGAGGAGTTATGTTCTTTAAGAGTTCTTCTAACTTCATATTGTATTGTTTTTTTAATTGTTTTTTCTTTTTCTGGGAGAACTGGGAGTTCTGGGAAAGCTGGGAGCTTTTGGGATTCCTGAGAGTCCTGCTGAGATCCTAATTATTCAACTTTATAGAACAGCGTTGTCCCTTCCTTATTTTTACACCGGGATGTATACTTTGTTCGTAAACTTTTCCACGTCCGTAGATTGTAACTTTCAGTCCTCTGGTCTCCAGCATATATACTGCATCGCGTGCTCCCATACCTGTTACATCGGGCATAACCCATTTACTGTAGACAGGTTGTTTGATGAGGCTGATACTTCCGCTCCTGTCTTCTGCCTTGCCCCATATAGGATTGCCGTCGGCATAGCTGCCACCCCAATTTTTGTTTGTCCTGATGTTGAGATGCGTCAGAACATAGTCGGCAGACAGGATGTTTCCGCATTTTACTTCAGGCATCATTACCGATGAAGAGTCTTTTGCGTCAGAAGCAAGCAGTTTAAGGCTTTGAGCCATTATGCCTTCGGATATCTGGTGGAACACGGCACCGCTCTGCAGTCCGCCGGATGCCGGCAGTCCCGGTTTCTGTATGCATACGATGCAACTGTATCTTGGGGCATCGGCAGGGAAGTAGCCGGCAAAACTGACGAGATAGTTCGTCTGTCCGTTTTTATATCCAGCCTTACCTTTAGATATCTGTGCAGTTCCGGTCTTTCCAGCCACTTTAAATGATGGAGACCCGGCACGTTTTCCCAGTCCCTGACTTACCACGTGATAGAGAATCGTCTGCATTTCTTTCAGTGTCTTCTCTTTGCAGATACGTTCCCTGATAACGGTAGTGGGGAAGTCCTTTACAATTTCTCCGTCTTTCATAACCGCCTTTACGAATCTCGGCGCCACCATTTTTCCGTTGTTTGCAATGGCGTTGTAGAAGGTAAGTGTATATATAGGCGGTATCTGTGTTTCATATCCGATACTCATCCATGGAAGAGTAGTGCCATACCAGTTGTTGATGATCTTTCCCTTCTTGTTCCTCTTCGGCGAGCGTATCTGCGCTTTTGCGGCTCCCACAAAAGGCAGGTGCAGTTCCGCTCCCATTCCGAGTCGTTTGATTCCTTCCACGAATTTCTCCGGATGCTGTCCGTAGAATCTGTCGATAATGCGGCTTACTCCGATATTGGAGCTGACCTCCAGGGTCTTCGGCAGAGATATCGTTCCGTATCCGCCCTTGGCCCAGTTGTGGTCTTTCATCTTCGCTCCGTACATGTCCCAAACTCCGCATCCGGTGTCGACCATATATGTCGTGTCGCACATTCCGTCGTCGAGGGCGAGCATTATAGATGCCGTTTTGAATACGGATCCCGGTTCGAGCAAGTCCGACACGGCGTTGTTCTTTATCTCGTAGTAGTTTCCGTCGGCACATTTCGTCATGTTGACCATCGCCTTTATATCTCCGGTCTTGACCTCCATAACGATAGCGACGCCCACCGTTCCGTTAATCTCGCGCAGCTTCTCCACGAGAGCCCTTTCGGAGAGGTCTTGCATCCCCACGTCGAGAGTTGTTATTATGTCAGAACCGTTTACCGGTTCCTTCTCCACTTCGGCAATATTCTTGTTGAAGACTTTCTTGATGTTTTTTACACCCGGCGTGCCTCTTAGATAAGAGTCAAACCACTGTTCAAGTCCGTTTTTCGGCTTTCCGTTCCATGTTACGAGGTCGCCGATAGTTCTGGATGCAAGAGAGCCGAAGGGTTTCCTTCTTGTAGAGAACGTCTCGTAGTTGAATCCTCCTCTATACGGTGGCTGGTTGAAAACCGGCAGCTTCTTTATTGCCGAGAACTGCTCGAAAGTTACTCTGCCCTTTACGATAGCCCAGCTCTTGCTGTTTTTCTCATATCCTTTCTGCAGATGCTCTTCGATTTCCTTAATGCTCTTGTTGGGGAAAATACTGTGCAGCCCGTTGCATATTTTGTTGAAATCGGCGTGCCACATCGAGTCGCGAAACTGTTTGCACACGCTGAAGTCTATTTTTACTTCATACTCTGGCAGTGTGCCGGAGAGCAGTCTTCCGTCGCAACTCAGGATATTTCCTCGCTCAGGGATGATAGGCTCGTTTTCAATTCTTTTTTGAGCCGCCACTTTCATCCAGTAGTCGTGTTTCACCGTACCTATATATATAATCCTTCCGATGATAATAACTCCGAGCACAGCCATTGCCCATGCCACGAGCTTATATCTGGATATGATTTTTTTATTGTCTAATGGTTTGCTCATTGTTCCGGAACATTAATTATATAAGGTGGTTGAGTCGGGATGTGGAGAACGCTGTCTTTGTTCATTCTCAACATTTCCAGCACATTGCTTTCGCGGCTCATTTCCGTTAGTTCGCTTGCGCTCGACATGGATTTCAGCTTTGCTTCCTCCAGGTCTTTCGTTAGCTTAGATATCTCTATTCGCTGCTGGTCGCAGCTGTATCTGTTCGACACATAGACTATGGTGAATGCCATGATGAGCATGACGAGCCATATCTGTTTGCGGAGCAGTCTGGCGTTGAGGAATTCTCCTCCGAGGATTTTCTTTAGCGTGAACTCCGCAGATAGCGGCAGTTCGTCCTCCCTTGCCTGCTCCTCCACGATTCGCCTTAGCTCTTCGCGTTCAGCCTGCTGTTCCTGTGCCTCAGGGCTTATTTGCTGTTCCTTTTTGTTTTTTTCTGTATCTTCTTCTTTCATCTCTTTTCGGCAATTCTAAGTTTAGCGCTTCTGCTGCGCGGATTGCGCTGCTGCTCTTCCGTGTCGGGTACTATAACCTTGTTGTTGACGAGTCTGTATGGAGTTTCACATCTTCCGAAGAAGTCCTGTTTTATTTTTCCTTCCGGGTTTCCTGCTTTCATCATGTTCTTCACGATGCGGTCCTCCAGACTGTGATATGTGATGACCGATAGTCTTCCGCCGGGTTTTAGCAGACTTGTTGCTGCTTCGAGCATTTCTCTGAGTGCCGACATCTCGTGGTTTACCACTATGCGCAGCGCCTGAAAGAGTTTTGCCATTTCTTTCTTTCCCCTTTCTTTCGGGAAGAGCTGTGTCGTGGCGTCAATCAGATCCTGAGTTGTCAGTATCGGTTTCAGAGTTCTTGCTTTTGCTATTGTTGCAGCAATACGTCGTGAGTTTTTCAGTTCACCGTATAGGTAAAAGATGTCGGCGAGTTGCTCCTCGTCCATTTTGTTAAGCAAGTCAGCTGCCGTATCGCCGCCGCGCTTATTCATCCTCATGTCGAGAGGTGCATCGAACCGGAACGAAAATCCTCTTGTCTCGTCGTCGAAGTGGTGGCTTGACACTCCAAGGTCGGCAAGCAGTCCGTCAATGCCGTCCACTCCGTAATACCTCATCCAGTTTTTAAGATATCTGAAATTGCTTCTTACGAAAGTGAAGTTGTCCTGTGGTTCCACGTTCCTCTCGGCGTCGGTATCTTGGTCGAAGCTGTACAGGTGTCCAGCATTGTCGAGTCGCGACAGAATCTCGCGGCTGTGTCCGCCTCCGCCGAATGTTACATCGACGTAAATGCCGTTTGGCTTGATGTCGAGCCCGTCAACGCTTTGCTTTAGCAGTACGGGTACGTGGTAAGTGTCAATTATATTGGTCATCTTTCTTCTTTTTTTAATCTTTTGCCATGGATAAGATTCCGGTATTGTCGTTAGTCTCGCTTTGCGACATGATGCTTTCCAGTGCCACTCCGAATTCTTCTGGTTCCATAAATGGTTTCTCGGTATTCTTCTCGCTCCATATTTCGATGGAGTCTCCCATGCCGATGAATCTCGCTCCCTGTTGTATGTCTGCCATTTCGATGTATCGCTTCGGAATGAGAAACCTGCCGTTGCCGTCAAGCGTTACAGCTTCCACGTCAGATACGAACTGGCGGAATATGCGCTGGTGCTCGCGGTCCCATCTGTTGAGCTTCGACCGCATCTCGTCCATTTGCCTGTTCCATACGCTTTCCGGAAACAGCGTGAGGCAGGGTTGGAATACGTCCTTCCTCATTACGAGACTTTCCTCTCCGCCAGTCTGCAAAACCTTGCGGAATGTTGCCGGAAGGAACACTCGTCCTTTCGCGTCGACTTTAGCCTCTATGTTTCCTAAAAATCGCATACGTACATATTAAAGGGTTTTCGGCTCCAAAGTTACACAAAATTCCCCACACTCCACCACTTTGCCCCACAAAAATGCAAAAATGATTTAGTTTTTTGATTAGAGTATGCGATAAACCCTGTTTTTGCGCAGACTATGCTCGGTTTCTTGAAGTTTGTTTAGAGGGCTTGAATGTTGTGGGTTAGTATGTCGTAAGCCTTCTTTTATGTAGTTCGATCACTCAAATTAAGAAGAAGTAAAATAAAAATGTTTTTTCGTGATTTTACCCTCACACCCTCACACTTGCCCTGCAAAGCCTTTGTCTATCGGCGTTCCGGGGTGTGAGGGGTAGGGTGAGGGTGTGAGGGTAGTGTGAGGGTGTGAGAGTGGAGCGAGTGGTGTGCGGAGTGTGGAATATGATGGGCGGAAAGCTGAAAACGGAAAGTTGGGGCTGGACCGGAAAGAGATGAACGGAGTAAAATAAACGATTGTGCCAAAATATGGCATGTGTGCTGCACAAAAGGTGCAGCATAGAGATACTACCTGTAAATGCACCAAACGGCAGTGGTAAATGTATCAAACGGCAAATGTGTGCGTTGGGTCTTCTTTATGAAAACATGTCCCGCAAAACTGGGAGCGATTTCATTTCTCTGAAGTCGGGAACATGGAGGCGGTAGAAATCAAGAATGACGTCAAGACATCTGTTGCGGTCGGCGTGTGACATTTTAAAGAGTCGCATCGTTTCGTAGTTCATGCGCATGATGAGCTGCATCTTCTTTGTATCCTCCGAGTTGAGAAATCCCCGCTGTTGTGGTGCGAGTTTTGTGAAACATCCGTTTTGCAAGTCGAAAGAGCATCCGTCAGAGTAGTCCTCGATGTTTGGGTAAAAACCGATGAATTTGGTTAGGCGCATCATGAAGACAAGGTGGAAATTGGAAAAACCTTCCACGACGCTGTCCAACCATTGGATGCTTTCCGATATGTAGTCATAGAGTAGAGCTGTGTCCTGTTCCGAGCGTGTGGCGTTTGAAAGAAACTCGGCAAGAAATATCGATATCGTTAATTTATAGGGCTGAAAAGGAATAGAAGTAAAGGGGATGGCGATGTGGGCATCCTTGATTACGGCAATCTGTCCCGGTGTTTTTCTTTCAAGTTCAAGTTCGAGAATAGAAAGCGGCTGGAATATCTGTCGCTTCCATTTGCTCTTTTTCGATGTTCCAACAGACAAGACACACGACATCCTGCCTTCCTCTCTGGAGAGCGTATCGACCATCATCTTCGTGTCGCTGAATATGAAGGTCCGTAGAACTATTACGTTGGAACAAAATCGCATAACAAGTGCAAAAGTATCAAAAAAACGGGTGAAATTCACCTTAAAATTCGAAAAAACAATGGGAAAAGTCAAAAAAATGCATTTTTCCGTTGAAAATATTTGCGTAATTAATTTAATTGCCGTAACTTTGCACCGCAAAAATCAAAACATGGTCCCTTCGTCTATCGGTTAGGACGAGAGATTTTCATTCTCTAAAGAGGAGTTCGACTCTCCTAGGGACTACAAATAAAAATAAAAGAATAATAACAAGATGGCAAATCACAAATCATCAATTAAGAGAATCCGTCAGGACAAGAAAAAGAATTTGCACAACAGATATTATGCAAAGACTATGCGTAACGCTGTTCGCAAGTTGCGCGCTATTACAGATAAGGAAGAGGCAGTAAAGATGTATCCAAGCGTACAGAAGCTTCTTGACAAATTGGCTAAGACAAATCTTATCCACAAGAACAAGGCTGCAAACATTAAGTCAAGCTTGGCTCTTCATATCAATAGTCTGTAATATAAAGCTGTTGTTATTGAATCAGTATACGAAGGTGCTACAATCCTGATGCGATTGTGGCACCTTTGCTTTTCTTTATACTGTAGCTGTGTGTCTTTATGTAAAACACCTTCTTCGAGACTTTTTCGGTCGCTTTCTACAAAGTAGAACAAGAATAAATCACTTTTAGTCGGAAAAGTTTTAAGATGTCAATAAAAATCGTTATCTTTGCCACTTGAAAATACAATCCAAGTAATGTCAGAAAATCAAATAAACGAAAATAATTATTCCGCCAGCAATATTCAGGTGCTGGAGGGATTGGAAGCCGTGCGCAAGCGTCCGGCTATGTACATCGGAGATATAAGTGAGAAAGGACTTCATCATCTCGTAAATGAAACAGTAGACAACTCTATCGATGAGGCTATGGCAGGATATTGTACCCATATCGAGGTTACAATAAACGAGGATGAGTCAATCACCGTGCAGGACAACGGACGAGGAATTCCGGTAGACGAGCACAAGAAACTCCATAAGTCGGCACTTGAAGTCGTAATGACAGTACTCCACGCCGGAGGAAAATTCGACAAAGGCTCATATAAAGTCAGCGGCGGACTCCATGGAGTAGGTGTAAGCTGTGTGAATGCCTTGTCGACCAAGATGAAGTCTCAGGTATTCCGCGACGGCAAAATCTATCAGCAGGAATACGAAAAGGGAAAGCCGCTTTATCCAGTAAAGGTAGTTGGCACGACAGAACTTCGCGGAACACGCCAGCAGTTCTGGCCAGACCCAACCATCTTCACAACGACATTATACAAATATGATATCATCGCCAAGCGCATGAGAGAGCTGGCATATCTAAACGCCGGCATAACCATCACCCTTACCGACATGCGTCCCGACGAGGAAGGTAAGACGCGTCAGGAAGTGTTCCATGCCAAAGAAGGACTAAAGGAGTTCGTGCGTTACGTAGACCGTCACCGCACGCATCTCTTCGACGATGTAATATATCTGAAAACAGAAAAGCAGGGTATTCCAATCGAAGTAGCGATAATGTATAATACCGACTATAGCGAGAATATACACTCCTATGTCAACAACATCAATACTATCGAGGGTGGAACCCATCTCGTGGGCTTCAGAATGGCGCTTACCAGAACATTGAAAAAATATGCCGACAACGATCCTGTAATATCCAAGCAAATAGAAAAGGCAAAGATCGAGATAGCTGGAGAAGACTTCCGCGAGGGACTGACAGCCGTAATCTCTATAAAGGTGGCAGAACCGCAGTTTGAAGGACAGACAAAGACAAAACTCGGAAACAGCGAAGTAACCGGAGCCGTACAGCAAGCAGTGTCAGAGGCACTTAGCTACTATCTCGAGGAGCATCCGAAAGAGGCAAAGATGATTTGCGACAAGGTTATACTTGCCGCTACGGCACGTATCGCAGCGCGCAAGGCACGTGAAAGCGTGCAGCGCAAGAACCCGATGACCGGAGGCGGACTGCCAGGAAAACTTGCCGACTGCTCCAACCGCGACCCGAAAGAGTGCGAGATATTCCTTGTCGAGGGAGACTCCGCCGGAGGTTCCGCAAAACAGGGACGCGACCGCTATCGTCAGGCAATCCTTCCGCTGAGAGGAAAAATCCTCAACGTAGAGAAAGTAATGTGGCACAAGGTGTTTGAAAGCGAGTCCGTGATGAATATCATACAGAGTATTGGCGTGCGCTTCGGCGTTGACGGCGAAGACGACAAAGAGGCAAATACCGACAAACTGCGCTACGACAAGATAATCATCATGACCGATGCCGATGTCGATGGTTCACACATCGACACCCTTATCATGACCCTCTTCTATCGCTTCATGCCAAAGGTAATCCAGGAAGGACACCTGTATATCGCCACTCCGCCACTCTATCTCTGTACATATAAGAATAAGGTAAAGGAGTACTGCTATACCGACCAGCAGCGTCAGGCATTCCTCGACAAATACGGCAATGGAGTAGACGACGACAAGAATATCCATACCCAGCGCTACAAAGGTTTGGGAGAGATGAACCCGGAGCAGCTGTGGGATACCACAATGAATCCAGAGACACGATTGCTGAAGCAGGTGAACATAGAGAACGCTGCCGAGGCAGACGAGATATTCTCAATGCTGATGGGCGATGATGTGGAACCGCGCCGGCAGTTTATAGAAGAAAATGCAACATACGCAAATATCGATGCGTAAAACAATGCTCCGGGAACTCAGGGGCGCTTCGGCAATTTCGTAGCCCCCGAGCTCTCAGAGAACCATAAAAACAACCAATAAAAGAACAGAAAGGGCATGAAAGAGGAGAAAATCCTCAGTCATGCCCTAATTTATTGCATAAACAGTTGCATACTTTAATAAATATTGTTAACTTTGCAGCGTTCAGTGGAATGGGGAGCCCCGGAGGAGCTCCTCATTTTGTTTTAAGTCCCTCCCTGAAGGAGGAATAACAAGGGATGACATTAAGCCGGAGAGAGGGACAACACAACTTATTTTTTATATATGATAGACAAAAACGTAGTTGAGAATTTAGTTAACCAATGGCTCGAGGACAAAGACTATTTCCTTGTAGACATCGAAATTAGCTCCGATGACAGAATCGTAGTGGAAATCGACCATGCCGACGGCGTGTGGATAGAAGATTGCGTGCAGCTCAGCCGCTTTATCGAAGAACACTTAAACCGCGACGATGAAGATTACGAACTTGAGGTAGGCAGTGCCGGGCTCGGGCAGCCGTTCAAGGTAAAGCAGCAATATGTCAACTTCATCGGAAAAGAAGTGGAAGTGCTTAATGCCGACGGGAAAAAATGGAAAGGAGTATTGAAGGCAGTAGATGACAACGATGACTTCACAATTACCGTAAAGGAGAAAGTAAAGAAAGAAGGGGCAAAACGTCCGACAATAGAAGATGTCGACAAAACCTTCAATATCAACAGCGTGAAATATACAAAATACCTAATAAGTTTCAAATAAGCTATGGCAGCAAGAAAAAATGAAGAAGAGACCGTAAGCATGGTCGACACCTTCCGTGAGTTTAAGGAGACAAAAAACATCGACCGCACAACGTTGATGAGCGTGCTCGAGGAAAGCTTCCGCAATGTTATCGCAAAAATATTCGGCAGCGATGAAAACTTCGACGTAATCGTCAATCCGGATAAGGGAGACTTCGAGATATACCGCAACCGTACCGTGGTTGCCGATGGCGTAGAACACGACGAGAATAAGGAAATCACACTTACCGAGGCTCGTAAGATACAGCCTGACTACGAAGTGGGCGAGGACGTGAGCGAAAAAGTGGATTTTAGCAAGTTCGGCCGTCGCGCAATCCTTACATTGCGCCAGACTCTTGCTTCGAAAGTTCTCGAGCTGGAGCACGACAGCCTGTACAATAAATACAAAGACCGCGTAGGACAGATAATCAGCGCCGAGGTATATCAGGTATGGAAACGTGAAGTCCTTCTCGTTGACGACGAGAACAACGAGCTTATCTTGCCAAAAGGTGAGCAGATTCCACGCGACCAGTATCGTAAGGGAGAAGCCGTAAGAGCCGTTATCCTGCGAGTTGACAACGAGAACAACAATCCGAAGATAATCCTCAGCCGTACAAGTCCGATATTCCTGCGCCGTCTGCTCGAACAGGAAGTGCCGGAGATAAACGACGGACTCATTACCGTGCAGCGCATCGCACGTATGCCGGGAGAAAGAGCGAAAATCGCAGTCGAGAGCTACGATGAGCGTATCGACCCGGTAGGAGCCTGCGTCGGAGTAAAGGGTAGTCGTGTTCATGGAATAGTAAGAGAACTCTGCAACGAGAACATCGATGTAATCAACTATACTTCAAACATCAAGCTGTTCATCCAGCGTGCATTGAGCCCGGCAAAGGTTTCAAGCATCAATGTTGATGAGGAAAACCATAAGGCTGAAGTATACCTCAAGCCAGAAGAAGTATCGCTCGCAATCGGACGTGGCGGAATGAACATCAAACTGGCAAGTATGCTGACAGAATATACCATCGACGTGTTCCGCGAAGTGAAAGAAGGTGAAGAAGAGGAAGATATCTATCTCGATGAGTTCTCCGACGAAATCGACCAGTGGATTATCGACGCTATCAAGGGCATCGGACTCGATACAGCCAAGGCTGTGCTCAATGCTCCGCGCGAGATGCTTGTGGAGAAAGCCGATCTCGAGGAAGAGACAGTAGACCATGTGCTCAATGTGCTGAGAGCAGAGTTCGAATAAAAAACAGAAAAGAAGAAGGGTAAATAATAAAGTATGAGCATCAGATTAAACAAAGCAATTAGTGAATTGAATATAGGACTTCAAACGGCAGTTGATTTCCTGAAAAAGAGAAGTGAGCTGGGGGAAGCTCCCGAAGGACCTAACTCCAAGCTTACTGACGGACAGTATAAAGCCCTCGTGGAAGCGTATAAGTCTGACAAAGAGGAACGCTCACAGGCAGAAAAACTGCTCCAGAAAAAACCGAAAGACAAGAAGCGCGACAAGAAGACAGAACGCTCTAATGAGCCGAGACAGCCGCAGAAATATACCCCGTTAGGGAAAATTGACCTCGACAGTCTGGGGAAAAAGCCGTCAGCGCAATCTGCTGCTTCTGCTAAGCCCGACAACAAGAAGGCGAAGGCTTCTGCCGTGAGCCAGCCAAAAGTGCAAAACAACGATAAAGTGCATAATTCTGACAAACCTGCAAAGCAGTCTGCACCACAGCAGTCTGCACCAGCACAGAATGTAAGCCATTCTGCTGCTAAGGCCGAGGTTGTTAAGAATAACAAACTGGAGAAACCTGCCGAGGTAAAGAGCGAAGGCACCAAGGCTGCTCCACAGCAAACCGCTGAACAGCACGACCCGAAGGTCTTCACACTGAAGAGCGAGAAAAAACTTGCTCCGAAAGTAAATGTGCTCGGAAAGATAGATCTCGACTCACTTAACCAAAGCACTCGCCCTAAAAAGAAAAGCAAGGAAGAGCGCAGAAAAGAACGTGAGGAAAAGAACCACAACAATAATGGCAACGGCAATGGCGAGCGCAAGAAACGCCAGCGTATAACAAAAGAAAAAGTTGACATCGCTGCTGCTGCAAAGCAGAACAACGGCGGACAGCAAGGACAGAAAAACGGTGGCGGAAGTAACAAAAAGAAAAACCGCAAACGTGGCGGACAGAAACCGGTAGAAGTAAGCGAGGAGGATGTAGCACGCCAGGTAAAGGAGACACTTGCTCGTCTTACAAGCAAGGGACAGAACAAGAAGGGCGCAAAGTATCGTAAAGAGAAGCGTGATGCAGCTCAGGAGCACCTGAAAGAGCAGCGCGCTGAGGAAAAGGCAGAGAGCAAGATTCTGAAACTTACGGAGTTTGTTACCGTTAGCGAACTTGCCAACATGATGAACGTATCTGTAAACCAGGTAATCGGAACTTGTATGAGCGTCGGTATCATGGTGTCTATCAACCAGCGTCTTGATGCTGAGACCATCAACCTCGTTGCCGAGGAATTCGGATTCAAGACAGAATATGTCAGTGCAGAAGTTTCTGAGGCTATCAATGAGGAACCGGATGACGAGAACGATCTCGTGCCGCGTGCTCCTATCGTAACGGTGATGGGACACGTAGACCATGGTAAGACTTCTCTGCTCGACCATATCCGCAACACCAATGTCATCGCCGGAGAGGCTGGAGGTATTACCCAGCACATTGGTGCATACAACGTTACGTTGCAGAATGGCAGACACATCACGTTCCTTGATACTCCAGGTCATGAGGCATTTACCGCCATGCGTGCCCGTGGTGCTCAGGTTACCGATATCGCCATCATCATCATTGCTGCCGACGACAGTGTGATGCCTACCACAAAGGAGGCTATCGCCCATGCACAGGCTGCCAACGTGCCGATGGTGTTTGCCATAAACAAGATTGATAAACCGGGTGCTAACCCAGACAAGATTCGTGAGGACCTTGCCAACATGAACCTCCTGGTAGAGGAGTGGGGCGGTAAGTACCAGTGTCAGGAGATTAGTGCCAAGAAGGGTGTTGGCGTTGAGGATCTTCTTGAGAAAGTTCTCCTTGAGGCTGACATGCTCGAACTGAAGGCTAACCCTAACCGCAAGGCTACGGGTAGCGTAATCGAGTCGTCGCTCGACAAGGGTAGGGGATATGTCTCTACCGTATTGGTAAGCAACGGTACGCTGCGTGTAGGCGACAATGTCATCGCCGGTACAAGCTACGGTCGTATCAAGGCTATGTTCAACGAGCGTAACCAGCGCATCGAAGAGGCTAAGCCTTCTGAGCCAGCAACAATCCTCGGATTGAACGGCGCTCCTACTGCCGGTGATGCTTTCCACGTGCTCGACTCTGAGCAGGAGGCTCGCGACATCGCCAACAAGCGTCTGCAGCTTCAGCGCGAGCAGGGCTTGCGTACTCAGAAGCGCTTGACTCTTAGTGATATCAGCCACCGTATTGCCCTTGGTTCATTCAAGGAACTTAACATCATCGTTAAGGGTGATACCGACGGTAGTATCGAGGCTTTGAGCGACTCGTTCATCAAGCTCTCAACAGAGAAGATTAAGGTGAATGTAATCTACAAGGCCGTTGGTCAGATTTCTGAGAGTGATGTTACACTTGCCGACGCTTCTGATGCTCTCATCGTTGGCTTCCAGGTACGTCCTTCATCGGCTGCCCGCAAACTTGCCGACCAGGAGGGTGTGGAAATCAATACATACTCTATCATCTACGATGCCATCGAGGATGTCAAGTCGGCTATGGAGGGTATGCTCGACAAGGTTGTCAAGGAGGTTGTTACCGGACAGGTTGAAGTGCGCGAGGTTTACAAGATATCCAAGGTCGGCACCGTTGCCGGAGCCTTCGTTACTGAGGGTAAGGTTCACCGTAGCGACAAGGCTCGTCTCGTTCGCGACGGTATCGTTGTTCATACTGGCGAAATCAACGCTCTGAAGCGTTTCAAGGATGACGTCAAGGAAGTCGGCGTAAACTTCGAGTGTGGTATCTCACTCGTTAATTTCAACGACATTCAGGTTGGCGACGTTATTGAGACATTCACAGAAATTGAGGTAAAGCAGAAGCTGTAAGTTCTGAAACTTTGAGAATTCTAATAAGATAAGGTTCCGTTCGGATTTGTTCCGGATGGAGCCTTTTTGTCGTATAAAATAGAGCTGTTGTATTTTGCCTAATGTTAATCCGTTAGTTTAGCGGCGAAAAAACAAAAAGTTTTTTCCCGTTTTGTATGCTCGGCATGAGCATTGTCTAACGGGTGGAAGTCCCGAGTAAGC
>DAIOXG010000022.1:0-16404 GCA_036758085.1 Prevotella sp.
ATATCTGTAGCGTTTCGCCTAAACGCTCCAAGTGTTTCGCCTAAACGCTCCAAGTGTTTCGCCTAAACGCTCCGAGTGTTTCGCCTAAACGCTCCCGGTGTTTCGCCTAAACACTGCTACAGTGTTATACAACATATAGAAAAATAAAGTCCCGCAGCATTGTATAATCAATTGCTGCGGGACTTTTTTATGCTTTTAAAACAAATGGTCTATTTCATTTTGCGACAGTATGGCAATAATGGTCTTGCCATCGGGCGCATAGTTTACATTAGACGAAGCAAAGAGCTCGTTGACGAGGTTTTCCATCTCCTTGTTGCTAAGAACCTGCCCGTAGGGTATTGCCGCATCACGAGCCAAACCGAGGGCTACAGAATGGTTTATATCCTCGTCTACCGACACGGTATTCTCTGCCGCCAGCGACACAATGTCGTTTACCACGGAAACGGCATTAAGTCCTTCAAGCCCCGTAGGTATGCCGCCAACGGCATAGCTGCCACCGCCGAGGTCGCTCAAGTCGAAGCCCAGGGCAGTCAGCTCCGGTAGAATCTTCTGCATCACTACGGCATCCGACGGCGAGAGCTGTAGCATCTCCGGGAACATGAGTTTCTGGGTTGCCGCTGACTTATCGGCAAGACGGCGGCGATATTCATCATAGAGCACACGGATATGCGCCCTATGCTGGTCGATTATCATCAGTCCCGACTTTACGGCTGTCATTATGTATCTTCCCTTATACTGATAATGGGCTGGCGACTTGTCTTCGGCTATACCGCTGTTGAGAGCCGACTGCACCGGTTCCGACGGTGTCTGTTCCATTTCTCCCATCTCATCGGCAGAGAAGAGCGTAGACTCGTCAAACTGTCCGAGCTGCTGAACCTCGTCGGGCGATGAAGCATTTTCCGCCCCTTCATAGAGCTGTTCCCAATTCTCGGGAACTGAAGGCTGGCGGGGATTGCTGTTGAAGGGATTATACTGAGGATTGAAATCAATCTTTGGAGCCGAGAAATCACCGAAGTCTGACGTCTGCTGAAATACAGGAATATCCGGCTTTCCCTCCGTATCGAAATCTATAGACGGCACATCATTGAACTTGCCCAACGACTCCTTCACGGCAGCCATCAGGATTTGCCATATCGTCTGCTCGTTCTCAAACTTTATCTCTGTCTTCGTGGGATGGATATTTACGTCGATATCCTCTGCCGGAACATCAAAATAGATGAAATACGGCACTTGTTCGCCCATAGGAATCAAACGCTCGAACGGGGTCATCACTGCCTTGTTGAAATAAGGATGCTTCATATACCTGCCGTTGACAAAGAAATACTGATGGGCGTTTTTCTTCTTCGCCGACTCCGGTTTCCCCACGAAACCATGTATACGACACACTGTAGTGTCTACATTCACGGGCAGAAGGTTCTGGTTCAGTCGCTTGCCGAAGACATCGATGATGCGCTGGCGGAAACTGTCGCCACAGGCACGCAGGTTTAATACCTCAGTGTCGTTGCTGCTGAACGTGAAGTGTATCTGCGGATATACAAGCACGATGCGCTCAAAGGCTGTCATGATGTTGTTAAGTTCCGTAGTGTTGGATTTCAGGAACTTCCTTCTTGCCGGCACGTTGAAAAAGAGGTTCTGTATAAGGAAATTACTGCCTACGGGAACGGCTGCCGGCTCCTGGTTCAATACTTTGCATCCGGAGATGGACAAAGACGTGCCCACTTCGTCGTCGGCTTGACGTGATTTCAGTTCCACCTGGGCTACGGCTGCTATAGAGGCGAGCGCCTCACCGCGGAATCCCATAGTATGAAGCGAGAAGAGGTCGTCGGCCTTGCGGATCTTTGACGTGGCATGGCGTTCAAAAGCCAGTCGGGCGTCTGTATCCGACATGCCCTTTCCGTCGTCAATAACCTGTATCGATGTTTTTCCGGCATCAACAACAAGCACGTCGATGCGTTTTGCCCCAGCATCAACGGCATTTTCCACCAATTCCTTAATCACTGACGCCGGGCGCTGTATCACCTCACCGGCAGCAATCTGGTTTGCTACAGAATCTGGAAGCAGTTGTATTATATCGCTCATTTTGCTTTTTGTTATTTCTCTATTTTATTTACCATATCGGATTGAGGTGTATCCCTAACCGCAGGGAAACGTCTCACGCTACATTCGCAGAATCACTCGCCATACGATGAGCATGACGAGGAGAATGATGGCTATCAGTCCGAAATTCAGCGCCAGGCATCCTCCACGCCCGCGCCTTTCTCTCCGGCGGATATGCTTCATGTCTGCCGTAAAAGAATTGTGCAGTCGATCCTTGCGCTCGTCTACATAAATATATTTATGCTCAAAGCGTCTCGGTTTCGGCATGTTGAAAAAATTCATTCCTCTTTTATTTCATTACCGTCGATATGCTGCAACGGGGCTGCATGGCGCTCTATGTTCTTCAGTTCCGTTCCGCCACGTTTTGGCCGCCATTCGTAGATATCGTCCTTGTTGAGCGGACGGATATAGTCAAACCACGTAAAGCCAGGAAGCATATATTTGTCTGGCGGAATCTGTGTCATCGGATACCATGTCCCGTCGGTCTTCGATGTCCATATCTTCTGTAGTTTGCGGTCTTTCATATACATCCGCATGGTGTCGGTCTCGATATATACAAGTCCCATAAGTGTTGAATCCTTGTCGTCTACGGGATAATATACGGAGCGCACATTGCCTACAGCCTCTGTCTCACGGATATTGCCGTCGGTGAAATAAGCAAACATCTCTTTCGAGGCAAGTTGGTTATAATGTTTCTTGTCTGGCATTAGTTCTGCCGACATTGCCTGGTTTATCACATGTGCACGGTCTATGGTAGAGTCTTTCATGAACACCTGTATCACCTCGCCAAGCAGTTGTCTGTCTCCGCTCCATGTTATCGGGTCGCGATACATGGTCATACAGGAGTCTTTGGTGTTGTAGACCAATGAATCGCACACCGCCTGCACATCTTTGCGGAAGGCTCTCACTTTGTTGTAGCAGTGTGCCACGCGGTATACGGAGTCGGTATTTAGATGATACGTTATAACCTTCACCGTGTCGGAATGCACGAAGAGGGTGTCTTGCTTTGAATATTCCATCATTACGGGATTGTCGGTAGCAAGGGCGAATCCGTTCTTTTCATTATACCACAAATAGTTGCAATGGAGTTCGTTTTTCTTTTTCGTATCTTTGTATATTACATTGTGATAGCCCTGACTGATGCCGCGCTTCTCGTCGTAGAACAGGCTGTCGCCGGTTATCTCCTTTCCTTTGTTCTCCATCGTTGACCGTCCGTAGAGGCGTGCCCTACCGGTATTGGTGTTGTAATATCCGCTCGACGAGTGGATGACGCTCTCTTTACTCCTGATAACCGACGGTCCGACGATATTGGCAAGTGATGTACGGGTATCGTAATGCAGCGTGTCGGTGGAAAGCGTAAACTTTGGGTTCTTGAGCTTGACATTATAATAGAATACGGCTTTACGGGTTTCCGTGTTGTATGCTCCCCAATCGCTCACGAGCACGTTGTTCTTGTCGACCATCTTTCCGCCTTCGAAGAAATACGCCACATTATAAAGGCGGTCGAAGTTCAGGCTATCTGTATGCAGCGTCGTGCCGCGATGCTTCAGCACTACGTTGCGACGGGCCTCAGCCATCTCGTTGTCGCCGTCATACCAGGCGTAGTCGCTGGCAAGCGAGAGGGTGTCGCCCTGTCGCATCTTCACATGTCCGAAAGCCTTAAACGAGTTTGACTCTTGATAGAAATACGCACTGTCGCATGTCAGGTGTGCACCTTTGTGCAAGAACGATACATGTCCGTTAAGGATTTGTGCACCGGGATTCGTGCCGTATTCGTCAAAGCGCAGCTTGTCGGCATGCTGAAGATACACGCGCTCGTCGGTTTTCGGGCGGCGGCGGTTGTTTTTTCTCGGTGCTATGCTTGAATGTGCCATGCATAAGCCAAACAGGCATAGAACAACAAAGAGGTGTGTTCTATGCCCGCTGATATAGTTGGTTATTTTGTCTCGAAGCATCTTGTCTGACTTCTGTTTTTTTGTTTTTTTATTGAGTATCAGACTATTTCACCCAGCCTTGATATTCGTAATTACAGTTCTTATACTTATCGTTGATACGTATATATGTTGTCTTTATTTTCTTTTGAACCCAGTCTTTCAGGAAATCTGCCTTGCGTCGTGCCTCCACGATGTCTTTCATTGCCTGGAAATCCTGAGTAATGGTAGCACGGTGGGCATCTACCCTATTCACGAGCTTGGCAATCAGACAAACTGTTTTGCCTTTCTTGTTTACCATGCTGAACGACTTTGATACCTCCCCCACTTTCAACGTATCGACTACGCGTGCAATCTCTGTTGGAAGGTCGCGCATACGGAACTTGCTGGTGAAGCCATCTTCCGACTGGTTTGCCATGAGTCCGTTATTATTCTTCGTGTCCTTGTCGTCAGAGAGATAAGAGGCTGCTGCCTCGAATGAGAACTTGCCTCCACGTATATCGCTTCCGATGGAATCGAGACGCGCCTCGGCACTCATGATGGCTTCAGGACTTACCTTCGGCACACGCAGGATATGGCGCACCTTTATCTTGTCGCCACGCTTGTCGATAAGCTGTATGATATGGTATCCGAATTCGGTTTCTACAATCTTTGAAATCTTCTTTGGATCGGTAAGATTGAAGGCAACGGCGGCAAATGCCGGGTCGAGCATTCCTCGTCCCATATACTCGTCGAGCTCTCCTCCCTGACGGGCTGATCCCGGATCTTCTGAATACAGGCGTGCAAGGGCTGCGAAGGAAGTTTCACCGTTTGTAACGCGCTCCGTATAACTTCTCAAATCGTTTTTCACACGGTTTATTTCTTCCTGACTAATCTTTGGTGCCTGTGTGATAATCTCCACTTCCACCTCTGTCGGGATAAGCGGCAGACTGTCTTCCGGCATCTTCTCGAAGTACTTGCGTACATCGGCTGGGGAAACCTTGATATCCTTTACCAGTTGAGATTTCATCTTTTCGATAAGCTGATGATTACGGAAATCGTCGTGCAGACTTTCCTTCATCTGCTTAATGCTCATCTTTTTCCATTCTTCAAGTTTCTCGCGGCTTCCGGCATTGTTTATCCAGTAGTTAATCTGCTGGTCGACACTCTTCGACACTTCAGCCTCGGTAACCTCAATACTGTCGAGTGCAGCCTGATGTAAGAATAGTTTCTGCACAGCAAGCTGTTCAGGTATAATGCAGTCTGGGTCTCCGTTCCATTTCATACCCTCCATCTCTCCTTGCAGGCGCATTGCCTCAACATCCGATTTCAGTATTGCCTCGTCGCCAACGACCCATACTACCTCATCGATAACGCTATTCTCGTTAGCCGGAGCATCTTCTGTTGTTTTCTTGCCTACTGAATCTGTCGTTGTCTTTTCGTCGCCATTGCCTGCAAATGCCACAAGTCTGCTTGCTTCGCCACTTGCTGCAAGAATTACCCCTGAAAGAGCCAATGTGCAGAAGGCTGTCTTTAATCCATATCTCATTTAACCTGTTGTCTTTTTGATTTTATTCTATAATAGAATGCAAAGATACGTACTTCTCATTGAACCACAAAGTTTTTTTTACTAATCTCTGTGAAAACACCATTAAGTCTGCATCTCTGATATAGAAAAATCCCCAAATTAATGTTAACTTGGGGATTTTTATCTTTTAAATTATAAATTGCCTATTGTAGCGGATTATTTCTTGCCATGCTTGTTTACTGTCTCAAGCACCTCCTTGTTCACGACAACAGGATACTTCTTGCGGAGTTCTGCCACCCATCGCTTTTCGAGAAGATCCTGATAGTCAGCAGTAACAAGTCCCTTAACATCGGTATACTCCTCTGGACCTTTCTTCAGAATCTTTCCGTAAACGGCATCAATAGGATAGTCTTTCAGGGAATTCACTGTGGTGTCTTTACCAAATACCATCTTGTCGATGAAAGCATTGTCGCCCTTCTTGAAGATGCCCTTCTCCACACGGATACGTATCACGGTATCATTGTTGAACGTCGTGCGCAGTTTGTCAGCCCACTTATCGAAGGCAAGTCCCTTGACACAATCTTTTACAGCATCAACATCAGCGGAATTCTTCACATGATAAGCCATTCCCTTGTATCGAGGCTCCGTCCATGCATACTTTTTCTTGTTCTTCTTGAAGAAAGCTGCGAGACCGGCTTCGTCCTTAGCCGCCTTGTCCCATACGTTGCGGTTGCTTATCTCATAAAGCATCAGTCCGTCGTGATATTCGCGGATGAGGTTCTTCAGGTCTGAATCCTTTGCCGACATCTCTTCAGCACGCACATTAAGCACATCCTCGGTCTTCAGTTTTCCGGCAGAAGCGTCTACTATACGCTGTATGCTGTCTTTGGCTACCTTCTCGCGGATATTGCGCATTTCGAGGAAACGGCGGATATTGGTACGCAAGCTGTCATACGGATCGATTGGCTTGCGTTCTTTCATATATATAATATGGTATCCCACAGGCGAGAGTGTAGGTTTCGACATCTGTCCCACCTTCAGTGCATAAGCCGCCTTTTCAAACTCCGGCAGGGTCTGTCCCGGCGACATCCATGGCAATTCTCCTCCATTGCGTGCCGAACCAGGATCTTTTGAATATTTCTTTGCCATTTCAGCAAATGTCTTCTGGAAAGCAACGGTATCAATAGGCATTGCCACTTTTTTACCCTTCACCTTCTTGTATACAGGCGTGAGCTGGGCGTTCAGAACATTATAGATAGAGTCTGCTCTCTGCTCAGCTTCCTTTTTCTGGGCGTCTGTAGCATCTTGGGCGAGATAAAGCAGAATGTGCGCCGGCTTTATCAATCCCTTGTCGCCAATACGCTCCTTTGTCTGCTCATATACCTTTTTAGCTTCAGCCTCGATATCCTTGTCGGCTACAAACGACGGACGGATTTGTTGGTCGCGGTAAGAGAGGAACTCTTTTTTAAACGAGCTTAAAGTATCGATATGCGCATCATAAGCTGCAGCAACCTTCAACTTGTAATTTATAAAGAGGTCAACATACTCGTCAATGGTTTTCTTGTCGATAACGCCCTCTGAGTTGTTTTTGTTGTAAGAGTACTCAAATTCGGAACGTGCCACAGGCTGTCCGTTGATAGTCATTATCGTCGGGTCATTGTTTTGCTGTGCATTGGCTGTAGCTCCCGAAGCGAGAAGTAAAGCCACAAATAGAGATTTGAATTTCATGTTCTTAGTTTTGTTTTGTTATTCATAGAGAAAAATAATATCAAGGACACGCAATAAAGAATTGTGAATCCCTGATATTACTTTATATCAATTCTATGTTGATGTCATAATTATTCCGGACGAGAATAGTTTGGAGCCTCGCTTGTGATAGAGATATCATGTGGATGACTCTCAAGCACACCGGCATTTGTTATGCGCACGAACTTGGCAGAATGCAAGTCCATGATATTGTGTGCACCACAGTAGCCCATACCAGAACGAAGTCCACCGACAAGCTGGTAAACGACTTCCTGCAGAGTTCCTTTATAAGGTACACGACCGGCGATACCCTCCGGCACAAGTTTCTTCACATCCTTCGTACCAGCCTGGAAATAGCGGTCCTTTGAACCGTTCTCCATTGCCTCGAGCGATCCCATTCCGCGGTAACTCTTGAATTTACGTCCGTTGAAGATGATTGTGTCGCCAGGACTCTCTTCTGTTCCGGCAACGAGTGAACCGATCATTACCGAGTAACCTCCGGCAGCGAGAGCTTTTACTACATCGCCCGAATAGCGCAGTCCGCCATCAGCAATCAAAGGAACTCCGGTTCCCTCCAATGCACTTGCAACATCGTAAACAGCGCTCAGCTGTGGCACTCCGACTCCGGCAACGACACGTGTGGTACAGATTGAACCCGGACCGATACCAACCTTAACGGCATCAGCGCCATTGTCAACGAGCATCTTGGCTGCAGCACCTGTAGCCACGTTGCCCACAACGATATCCACATTAGGGAATGCCTTCTTAGCCTCTACGAGTTTTTCGATTACATATTTCGAATGTCCGTGGGCTGTATCGATAACGATAGCGTCGGCACCGGCATTTACAAGAGCCTGCATACGGTCGAGGGTATCAACCGTTACGCCTACTCCGGCAGCAACGCGCAGACGTCCCTTGTCGTCCTTGCAAGCCATCGGCTTGTCTTTTGCCTTTGTGATATCCTTGTAAGTAATAAGACCAACGAGATGGTTCTCGCCGTCTACAACCGGCAGTTTCTCAATCTTGTTCTCCTGCAGAATCTGAGCTGCAGCAGCAAGGTCGGTCTTGATATGAGTGGTAACGAGATTCTCCGAAGTCATCACCTCGTCAATGTTTCTGTCGAGGTTACGCTCAAAGCGCAAGTCACGGTTTGTAACGATACCCACAAGATGGTTCTCGTCGTCAACAACCGGGATTCCTCCGATATGGTATTCAGCCATCATGTCGAGAGCTTCGTGCACTTTAGAGCCGCGACGGATAGTTACCGGATCATAAATCATACCGTTCTCGGCACGCTTTACAATAGCAACTTGCCTTGCCTGTTCCTCAATGCTCATGTTCTTGTGGATAACACCGATACCGCCTTCGCGTGCGATGGCTATAGCCATTGCCGATTCAGTCACGGTATCCATTGCTGCCGTAACAAACGGCACGTTCAACTCAATGTTACGCGAGAACTTGGTTTTCAACTCTACTGTACGTGGCAGTACTTCAGAATAAGCTGGGATAAGGAGGACGTCGTCGAAAGTGAGACCGTCCATTACAATTCTATCTGCAACAAATGATGACATAATTTGTATTTAAAAAATTTATTGCGTGCAAATTTACGCATAAAATATCATATACAAAACGCTTTCGCCGATATTTTTTTCGAGTTAAATGTATTTAACGCAGAAAACTCCGGCTTGTACTTATATTATATAAGTTGAAGCCGGAGCCGAATCTTTATATGTGCTTATTGTTATTTCTCTTGGCAGAGAGGTTTTGTTTTACTCTGCTATCATCACCTTTTTCACCATTGCATTTCCGTTGGCATCTATTGTCTTCACGATATTTACGCCACGGTTTGGAGCTGAAAGGCGAGTTCCGTCAAGTGAGTAATATTCCACAATTGCGGCATCGGCAGCAATTGCAGTACTGATAGCCGTAGACACGTTTGTAACCTTGTTTCCATTTTCGTCGTAGGTAGGCGCCGTGGAATAGTTCTTCACAGCGTTGGCATACTCGTTGATGTCCTCCGAAGGAATAGTATTGGTGTAAGCTGTATAGATTTCAATCTTGCCGGCACCTGCATACTTCTCAAGTATCTGCGGAACATCCTCTGTCTTGTCGTGGTTGTTTACCTTATAGTTAGGATCTGTCTGTGTTGGCAGCCAGTCTGTTGTCGTTACAGGATAAGTGTTGCTGATTTTCGCTCCGTCGATATTTGTATAGCCAGTCATAAGATTGTTGCAGCCTTTGTATATCACGTCGTAGCCATCGGCTTTGTTTATATTCAGCGAACCGCCACGGTCTGAGCGCACCGGTGATTTTGTATTTTCGAAATAGCAGGCATCGAGATAGCCGACCGACTTCTCGCGCACGTCCCATCCGTCTTCACAACCTTTCTGGTAGTTGTTCATATAATGCAGATGTCCGCCGCGCTGCAAAGGCAGTCGTGAACCCTGGATATTGTTCAGATAATTGTGGTGATAAGATATCGTGCGGCAACCGTCGTAGACATCGCTGTCTCCCTTTCCGAAGAGACAAGCCTTGTCGTGATCGTGGAAGAGATTATAGCTGAAAGTCATCCACTGAACGTTGTTCTTGCAGTCGAGCAGTCCGTCGTAGCGGTCTTTATTCGCCTGGTCGCCGTTGAAGAATTCGCAGTGGTCTACCCATATATGTCCGCCCCAGTCGCTCTTGGCACTAACCTTGTCGGCTTGAATACCGATACAGTCCGGGTCGCCCACTTCAATTTGCTTTCCGTCGCGCCATGCTACGATTTTGTTTTCTCCCGACTTCAACACCGGTACTCCCTTCATCGTGAAGCGGCAGTTGCGAATGATGATATTGTCAACACACTGCATAACGAATGTTATATGCGAGAATAGCGGAGCCTTGCCTGTTTCCGGATTAACCACTCCCACGAGTGTTTTGTTTGAAGCCACCATAATGCGCTCGCCGTATGTAGTTTCAACACCCTCGCTGCCGTCCTGCTTGTCGCAGAGTTTTCCGGTGTTGATGCCGTCTACATAGCATTTTATTCCAGTCGTCATATCATGGTCGACCACTACAATATACGGGTCTTTTGCCTGCATATAAGCCTGGAGCTGCGAGAAGTTCTTGGCGTAAACCACCTTTCCCCCGGCACCTCCGGTAGTACCCTCGGCGCGATAATAGTTAGTACCCGCCTTGCCCGTGCATGCGGCAAAGCCGTCGATAGAGAAATCACGTCCGTCCACTTGCTGTGCATTGACATGCAACATGCATCCGCCCAGCATCAGAGCTGTAGCGAAAAGCATCTTTGATTTGATCATTTTCATTTTAGTTATTATTTTCAGTAGTTTTATTATAGTAAAAATTATGTTCCCCCCTTCTGGGGCAGCCGTTGGAGCATCAGTTCTTTACCACTCCCCAACGTTTTCAATATATTTTAAATTCATAATCCACGACCGTCCCTTAAGGGAAAATCATGAATTTCCAAAGATCATAAATTCTTAATTCAGAGCTCCTAATTCAAACCTCGCAAGTGCGCAAGCTCATCAGTTCTAAACTATAAGCTCGCAAGCTCGTCAACTCGTAAACTCGTCAACTCTAAACTCGTCAACTCTTAATCGCAGCGAAGCGAGAACAACTCTAAACTCTAAATTCTAAACTCTAAACTCTAATTCGCCATTTCCGAGAAGAACTTGATACGCACGAGTCTCACCTCGTCTTCAGAGTAGTCGCCTCCGAGTTCATCCATAGCCGTATCGAGGTCGTCCGTCTCGCTCTCCCTGAAATACTCATAGATATCGTCCACATGGTCGTCGTCCATAACGTCTTCAAGGAAATAGTCGATATTAAGTTTCGTACCGCTATATACTATAGCTTCAATCTCTGTAAGCAAATCCTCGAAGTCGATATTCTGAGCCTCAGCGATGTCATCGAGCGGCATCTTGCGGTCAATGCTCTGAATAATCTTAACCTTCAGCATCGACTTCTTCGGTACGGTACGTATTCTCAAATCCTCCGGTCTTTCGATGCCGTTTTCCTCGCAGTGGCGTTTGATAAGAGCAACAAACTCCTTGCCGTAGCGGTGTGCCTTTCCCACTCCAACGCCCTGTATATTCATCAATTCGTCGAGTGTTACGGGATATACCGTAGCCATCTGTTCGAGCGACACGTCCTGGAAGATTACATACGGTGGAATACCGAGTTTACGGCTTGTAGCCTTCCTCAGGTCTTCGAGCATGCCGTACAGCCGCGGGTCGAGGGCTTCTGTAGGCTTGTCATACGACTCTTCTTCCTCTTCCTCGCTGAATTCCACATCCTTTACAACCATAAACGTTGTAGGGTTTTTCATATACTGTTTTGCTCCCGACGTTAGTTTCAACACGCCGTAGTTCTCTACGTCCTTCTTTATATATCCGGCGATTATAGCCTGTCGGATAACGGGGTTCCAAATCTTAATGTCGCACTTCTCCCCCTCGCCGAACTCAGCAAGCAGGTCGTGTTTATGTTCACGTATGTCGTCAGTATCGCGTCCTTTCACGAAATCCACTACATACTCCTGTCTGAAGTCTTCCTTCAGAGCCTTTATGGCGCGCAAAACGATACCAAGTTCCTTCGTGGCATCGATTTTCTCTTTAGGATGCAGACAGTTGTCGCAGTTTCCGCAGTTGTCCTTCGGATAGTCTTCGCCAAAATAATGGAGCAGCATCTTGCGCCGACATACCGACGATTCGGCATAGGCTGCTGTTTCCTGGAGCAGTTGTCTGCCGATGTCCTGCTCGGCAACAGGCTTCCCCTCCATGAATTTTTCCAGTTTGCGCAGGTCCTTGCGCGAATAGAAGGCGATACACTTGCCCTCTCCGCCATCGCGCCCGGCGCGTCCCGTTTCCTGGTAATAGCCCTCCAGACTCTTCGGTATGTCGTAATGGATTACGAACCTTACATCCGGTTTGTCGATACCCATACCGAAGGCGATAGTCGCCACGATGACGTCGATTTTCTCCATCAGGAAATCATCCTGCGTCTTTGAGCGTGTAGCCGAATCGAAACCGGCATGATATGCGGCAGCCTTTATATTGTTTGCCTGCAATACGGCGGCAAGCTCTTCCACCTTTTTCCTCGACAGACAGTATATAATACCGCTCTTGCCACTGTTCTGGCGGATGAATTTCACGATATCGCGGTCGATATCCTTTGTTTTCGGACGAACCTCGTAATACAGGTTCGGACGGTTGAATGAGCTTTTAAACTCTCTTGCGCCCGTAATGCCGAGACTCTTCATAATGTCCGTGCGAACCTTGTCGGTGGCAGTTGCCGTGAGAGCAATAACCGGGGCATTGCCGATTTGTGAGATTATAGGGCGGATACGCCTGTATTCCGGACGGAAGTCGTGTCCCCACTCCGAGATACAGTGAGCCTCATCGATGGCATAGAAAGAAATCTTCACCGTTTTCAGAAACTCCACATACTCCTCTTTCGTAAGCGATTCCGGTGCCACATAGAGCAGTTTTGTCAGTCCGGAGCGGATGTCGGTTTTCACCTGGTCGATAGCTGCCTTATTGAGCGACGAATTGAGATAATGCGCCACTCCCGTATGCTCACTCATGCCATTGATTACGTCCACCTGGTTTTTCATCAGCGCAATGAGCGGCGACACCACAATTGCAGTGCCTTCCATAATAAGCGACGGCAACTGATAGCACAGCGACTTACCTCCGCCGGTAGGCATCAGCACGAAAGTGTCGTTACCGTTGAGCAGATTACGGATTATCTCTTCCTGCTCTCCCTTGAAACTGCTGAAGCCGAAATAATGCTTCAGTTTTTCCGTAAGATTAACATCGTTCGTCATAATATTACAAGCAGCTTACCACTATTGTTCTGGTAGCAGGCAGGAGCCTGGCTCCTGCCCTACCCTGTATTTTCTGTGAATTTATTTATGCCTTAGCTTATCCGTTGTCATGCCGTCTCCAGCTTCTGGAGATGAGCCTTGCTCAACTGCTTCTTGGCATAGTCTAATGTTACTTTAAACTTCTTGACGTTCTCAGACGGAACGTCGAACATGGCATCCATCATCACATTCTCCACGATAGAGCGCAGTCCGCGTGCTCCGAGCTTGTATTCCATCGCCTTGTCGACAATGAAATCGAGGGCATCCTCGTCGAACGTAAGTGTTATGCCGTCCATCTTGAAGAGCTTTATATACTGCTTTACGATAGAGTTCTTCGGTTCCACGAGTATTGATCTGAGAGCATCCCTGTCGAGCGGATTCAGATATGTGAGCACCGGCAGACGACCTATAATCTCCGGAATAAGTCCGAACGACTTCAGGTCTTGCGGCAGGATATACTTCATCAAGTCTTTCTTGTCTATCTGTCTCACGTTCTGCACCGAGTTGTAGCCCACCACGTGGGTATTCAACCTCTGTGCTATCTTCCGTTCTATGCCGTCGAAGGCTCCACCACAGATGAAGAGGATATTCTTCGTGTCGACATGTATGTATTCCTGGTCAGGATGCTTGCGTCCGCCCTGTGGCGGAACGTTCACGATAGAGCCCTCGAGGAGTTTCAGCAGACTCTGCTGCACTCCCTCTCCGCTCACGTCTCTCGTGATCGACGGGTTGTCGCTCTTGCGGGCTATCTTGTCCACCTCGTCGATAAACACTATTCCGCGCTCGGCAGCCGCAACATCATAGTCGGCAACCTGTAGCAGGCGGCTGAGGATACTCTCCACGTCTTCGCCCACATATCCTGCCTCGGTAAATACCGTAGCATCGACGATAGTAAACGGCACATCGAGCAGCTTCGCTATGGTGCGTGCCAGAAGGGTCTTTCCCGTTCCGGTGCTTCCCACCATTATGATATTGCTCTTTTCTATCTCCACGCCGTCTTCGGTGGTCGTCTGCTGCAGACGTTTGTAATGATTGTATACCGATACTGCAAGATAGCGTTTTGCCTCATCCTGACCTATTACATACTGGTCGAGATAATTCTTTATGTCGTGAGGCTTCGGCACGTCTTTCAGTTCAAACTTGCCTTTCTGCTTTCCGCCTTTTTCATTGATTACCCCGGCAGTCTTGAGGATATCGTATGCCTGTTGCACGCAGGAATCACAGATAAATCCGTTCATTCCCGTTATCATCAGTCCTACCTCTGTCTCCGATCTGCCGCAGAAGCTACAAACTCTTTTCTTTCCTGGCATCTTTTATTTCTTTTTCAACACGTTGTCGATCATTCCGTATTCCTTTGCCTCTTCTGCCGTCATCCAGTAGTTGCGGTCAGAATCGTTCCACACCTTGTCGTATGGCGTATGCGAATGGTCTGCAATGATTGTATACAATTCTTTTTTCATCTTCAGGATTTCCTTTGCTTCGATTTCGATATCCGAAGCCTGACCCTGTACGCCGCCGAGCGGCTGATGAATCATCACGCGGCTGTGTGGCAGTGCGGAGCGCTTGCCCTCCGTACCCGAAACGAGGAGCACGGCTGCCATCGACGCTGCCATGCCGGTACATATTGTTGCCACGTCGCTTGAGATAAACTGCATGGTGTCGTAGATACCGAGTCCGGCGGTAACGCTTCCGCCCGGGCTGTTGATATATATCGAGATATCCTTGCCCGAGTCTACGGAATCCAGATACAGCATCTGTGCCTGAAGCACGTTTGCCGTATAGTCGTTCACTTCTGTTCCGAGGAATATGATGCGGTCCATCATAAGTCGCGAGAACACGTCGAGCTGTGTTACATTGAGCGTTCTCTCTTCCAGGATATACGGATTGACATACTGCGCCTGTGTCTTCATCACATCGTCTACCATCAAGCCGCTCATTCCTAAATGTCCTGTTGCGTATTTTCTAAAATCGTTTATCATAAATATACAAATTCTAAATATAAAAAAGAGGTTATCCCCTTTTTGTTATACAAAGATAATAAAAAAAGTGGATAACCTCTAAAAAATATAGAGAAATTTTTTAAATTTCAATTACTCGCCCTTCATCATTTCGTTGAACTCATCGAGAGAAGCCTCTTTCTGGTTCAGTTTTACCACGTTCTTCAGTGCTGCTGTGAGCTTGCGGTCGATGCTGCGGTCTACGAGTGAGTCTACGTATTCTTTCTTCTTCATCATCTCGCCTGCGTAGTTGTCGATATACTCTTCAGGGATGTTTGTCATGCCATACTGAGCAAACTGTGCGCGAGCTGCCTCTTTGGCTGTCTCCTTGATGTCGTTGTCGTCTATCTTGATGCCGTTAGCCTCAACGAGCTTCTCGCGGATCAGATGCCATGTAAGCTCCTTGATGCTCTGCTCGTAGTTGTCGTCAACAAACTTCTCGCCCTTGTCCTTATTATTGTTGAGCATAATCTTCTTCAACAGTGCGTCAGGATATGTCAGAGCGCCTACCTTGTCCTCAAGATACTTGCGCAGGTCTACGAGGAACTTGTAGTCGCCGTCGTTAACGAGCTGTGCTGACAGACCTTCTGCAATCTTCTTGCGGAATGACTCCTCGTCCTTCACCTCGTCCTTGCCGTAAACTGAGTCGAAGAGTTCCTGATTTACCTCTGCCTTTACGAAGCGTGAGATTTCTGTTATCTGGAAACTGAAGTCTGCTGTTACGTTGGCTGCCTCTTCCTTTGTTATCTTCAGGAGTGAAGATACCTCTACGTCGCTCTCCGGATATGCCTTCTTAGGGTTAAAGGTGATGATATCGCCGAGTTTTGCTCCATCAAAGAGCTTCTTCTGGTCGTCTGCCTTGATATACTCTGGCATCAGCACTGCACCCTCTACGGTAATGCCGCCTTCCTTGGTGTTGCCGTTCTCGTCGAGCTCGCGGAGGTCTCCCTTCAGCATATCGTTTGCCTGATACTCCTCTACCTTGTCGTAGTGACCGGCACGTGAAGCAAACATGTCGATCTGACGGTTAACCAGTTCGTCGTCTACCTTTATTGTATAGTAGTCAAGCTCGTCCTTGTCTGAGAGTGATACCTCAAACTCTGGAGCTACTGCGATATCAAACTTGAACTCGTATGGTGCCTCTTTCGACAGGTCTACCGGAGTCTGTCCCTCGTTTGCCAAAGGCTCGCCGAGCATCTTTATCTTGTTGTCGTTTACATACTTGTAAATCTCCTCACCGATCAGTTTGTTAATTTCCTCAGC